>NZ_QZFV01000013.1:0-8906 GCF_003600245.1 Amycolatopsis panacis | reverse complement strand
GCGAGACCACGGCCGCGAGACCACGGCCGCGAGACCACGGCCGCGAGACCACGGCCGCGAGACCACGGCCGCGAGACCACGGCCGCGAGACCACGGCCGCGAGACCACGGCCGCGAGACCACGCAGCACCCGGCCCGTTTCCGCCCGCCCGACCGCCGGTCACTCCGGCCGGAAAAGATCAGGCAACCCTTTCCTTTCCCCCGGAAATTCATCGCCCCAATAATGCGCGGGGCAACCCTAATTCTTTCCCAAGTTGCGCGCGGCCGATTCCCGGGGGTTCTACAATCACTGGATGAAGATCGTCCTGTGGACCGCATTATGCGGATTGTGCGCCCTCGCCGGCCACGTGCTCCTGGGCGTCGTGGCGGCATTTCTGCTCCTGGCCTGCGTGCCGGTCGCGCCTGCGGCCGGGCGGCCGGTGCCGGAAAGGGAATTGATCGGCAATCGCGGCTGATCCTTTCCGGCAATTCCCGCCTGCCGGTCGCCGAGTGTTCACGTGCGCGTCGTTGCGGGGGCTGGATGCTCGCCTTAGCGTCGGCGCGTCAGTCGAGTGCGGAGGTGCGCAGATGTCCACTGGGGAACTCAGCCGGCGCAACATGCTGCGGGCGGGCGGGGTGGCCGCGGCGGGCGCGGCGATGGGCATGCTGCCCGGGGTGGCTTTCGCGGCGCCCGCGCCGGGGGCCGCGCCGGAGACCCGGACCGTCACCGGCACCTTCCGGCCCGACGTGCCGGACTGGTACTACCTGCCGGTCGATGTGCCGCGTGGGGTCCGGCAGATCGATGTCGTCTATTCCTACGACCGGCCGTCGGTCCCGCCCGGTGTGCGCGGAAACGCCTGTGACATAGGCATGTTCGGGCCGGAGGGGCACGAGCTGGGCAATGCCCGAGGTTTCCGGGGCTGGTCCGGCGGGTTCCGCGACCGGTTTTCGATCAGCGCCGCGCAGGCCACGCCCGGCTACCTTGCCGGTCCGATTACCCCCGGCCGCTGGCACGTGATTCTCGGCCCGTACACGGTCGCCCCGCAGGGCATGAACTACCGCGTGGACATCACGCTCACCTTCGGCCGCGACGACGCGAAGCCGTTCCGGCCGAACCCGGCGCCGGAGCGTGCTCCGGCCCGCGAGCGCGTCCGGGCGTGGTACCGCGGCGACTGTCACCTGCACACGGTGCACTCCGACGGTCGGCGCACGCCGGAGCAGCTGGTCGCCGACGCGCGTGCGGCCGGCCTGGACTTCATCGTCTCCACCGAGCACAACACCCCGAGCGCGCAGCTGATCTGGGGCGACCACGCCACCGACGACCTGCTGATCCTCAACGGCGAAGAGGTCACCACCCGCTCCGGGCACTGGCCCGCGATCGGCCTGCCCGCGGGCACCTGGATCGACTGGCGCTACCGGGCCGCCGACCCCCGCGACTTCCGGCGGTTCACCGACCAGGTGCACCGGGCGGGCGGTCTGGTCACCGCGGCGCACCCGTTCGCCAACTGCTTCGGCTGCACCTACGAATTCGCTTACGAAATCGCGGATCTCGTCGAGGTGTGGAACGGCCCGTGGACGCCGGACGACGAGGCCGGCGTGACGCACTGGGACGGGCTGCTGCGCGGCGGTCGCTGGATTCCGGCGATCGGCGATTCCGATGCGCACAACCCGGACCAGGTCGTCGCACTGCCACACACCGTGGTGCTGGCCGACCGGCTCGGCCGGGCCGAGTTGCTCGCCGGGCTCAAGGCGGGCCGTTCGTGGCTGGCCGAATCGAAGACGGTGCAGCTGGACTTCTCGGTCTCCGGGGGCGGCCGGACGGCGGGGATCGGCGAACGGCTGGCGGCGGGCACCGGCACGCCGGTCACCGTGCGGGCGAGTGTGTCCGGGGTGCCCGGCACCACGGTGACCTTCCTCGATCAGCTCGGCCCGGAGCACACCGAGACGGTGCGGGATTCCGGCAGCGCCACCGTGACCTGGCAGACCTATCCGCGCTACAGCCGGTGGGTACGGGCCGAGGTGCGGCGTCCTTCCGGCAGCCCGGGCACCAGCACGCCGAACGCGATGGTGGCCATGACGAACCCGGTCTTCCTGGGCGGATGACCGCCCCGCGGTCCCGCCGGAACCGGCGCCCGGGCAGACTGGGCGTCGGCGAAGGCGTGGCTGAAGGGCAGGGCAGGAGTGCGCGGATTTGGCGTACGGGCGGCGATCGTGGCAGTCGTGGTGGTGCTGGCGGCGGTGGTCGTGGTGGTGGTCGTCTACTTCCGGGGCAACGAGGTGAAGACCCCGGGGTGCACGGTGACCCTCCCCCAGGGACCGTCGGATCAGCAGGCCCCGCAGTACACCCTGCAGCCGCAGCAGATGGACAACGCCGCGGTGATCGCCGCGGTGGCCGGCAAGATGGGCCTGCCACCGCACGCGGTCACCGTGGGGCTCGCCACCGCGTTGCAGGAATCCAGGCTGCGTAACCTTTCCGGTGGCGATCGTGATTCGGTCGGCCTGTTCCAGCAGCGCCCGAGCCAGGGCTGGGGCAACCCGGATCAGCTGCAGGACCCGGTCTACGCGGCCACCGCGTTCTACAAGAAGCTCGCGAAGCTGTCCGGCTGGCAGACCATGCCGGTGACCGAGGCGGCGCAGGAGGTGCAGCGCTCCGCGCTGCCGGACGCCTACGCCCAGTGGGAGAACGTGGCGGCGGCCGCCGGAGGCGCGCTGACCGGCCAGTATCCGGCCGCGCTGACCTGCCGGAACATCACGGTCGGCGCACCGCGGGTGGACCTGGTCGACACGGCGAACGCCGAGCTGGGCACTGCCCGGCTCAGCGGCGCCCACCCGGCGGAGGAGGGCTGGCGGATCGGCAGCTGGCTGGTGGCCCGCTCCGTCGCGCTGGGGGTGGACAAGGTCAGCTTCGCCGGGCAGACCTGGACCGCCGAGTCCGGGGCGTGGGCGGCAGATTCCGGTGCGGGGCAGGATCTTTCCCTGCACCAGGTCCCGGCCGCCGCGGCCGTCTCGCGCTGATCAGCGGGCGAACGCGTCGACCCCGGTGAGGTCCGCGGACAGCTGCCAGAGCCGCTGTGCCTCGGCCGGGTCGACGGCGTGCTCGCGGACGCCGTGGCCGGCTTCGGCCGGGGTCACTTCGGTGATGTCACAGTCCTCGCAGTAGAGACCGCCGAGGCCCGCCAGTGCGGGTGCGGTCGCCGCCCTGACCTGGGTGGCCGCGCCCTGCTCCGGCGTCTTGAAGGCGCCCAGGACGTTGCCCTCCTCGTCGCACCACCCGAACGACACCATCTCCGCGCGCGGCAGGTGCCGCTGCAACGGCGTCATGATCCCGCCCGGATGCAGCGAGAACGCTCGCACGCCCTGTGCTTCGGCGCGACCTTGTCGAGGTGCACGGCGAACAGGACGTTGGCGGTCTTGGCCTGGCTGTAGGCCGTCCACTTGTCGTAGCCGGTGGTGAAGTGCGGGTCGGCCCAGCGGATCGGGGAGCGGCGGTGGGCGAGGGAGGACACGGCCACCACCCGTGCGCCGGGGCGGACGGGTGGCCACAAACGGTTCACCAGGGCGAAGTGGCCGAGGTGGTTGATCGCGAACTGGGCCTCCCAGCCGGGGCCGGCGCGGGTCTCCGGGCAGGCCATCACGCTCGCGCCGGCCATGATCAGGTCGATCCCGCGGCCGGAGGCGAGGAACGCGTCCGCGAACTCGCGGACGCTGCCGAGATCGCCGAGGTCGAGCCGGGTCGTTTCGGTCCGTTCGAGGCCCGCGAGTGCCTCGGCGGCGACCTCCGGGCGCCGCGCCGGGACGAGCACGTGGGCGCCGGCCGCGGCGAGGGCGCGGGTGGTCTCCAGGCCGATGCCGGAGTAGCCGCCGGTGACCACGGCGAGCCGGCCGGAGAGATCGAGACCTTCGAGGACTTCGGTGGCGGTGCTTTTGGCGCCGAAGCCGGAGCCGATCGGGTGCTGGGACGTGTGCATCGGCCCAGGCCAGGAGCCGGGGTGCGCTCCAGAGCAAGCGCTTCAGGCAGTGGCTTGGGCGTAGAGTGCCTGGATGTCGGTGTCGAAGTAGGCGCTGTAGGAGACGTCCGCGGTGTCGCCGCCTTGCTGGTAGCCGCCGATCACGCCGACTACGGTGCCGAGCCCGGTCAGCGGGTCCGCGCCGATGATCCACGGGCCGCCGCTGGTGCCGTCCGGGAAACCGGGGCAGGCGATGCGTTGTTGGTAGGTGTCGGACTGGGTGGCGGTACCGGTGCAGACGACGGGATCTTCGGTGGCGTCGGGATATCCGGTCAGGGTGACGGTGTGGGTGAAGCCCTGGCCGGTGCCGAGCGTGTTGGCGCCGGTGAGGCTTTCCAGCGTGGCGCTGGTGCCGGGCTGGGTGACGGTGAGGAACGCGAAGTCGAGATCCTGGTCGGCGGAATCCTGCCAGCCGGCCGGAATCGTCTCCGAAGTGACGTTCCAGCTGCCGTACGGGGCGGCGCCGTCGCGGTAGCCGGGGACGAAGGTGAGCCCGCTGATGCCGTCGCCGAGGCAGTGGGCGGCGGTGAGCAGGAGGTCGCCGCCCGGGCTGTGCACGACGCTGGCGGTGCAGAAGTGCTTGCCGCCGGACACCAAGGTGCCCACCGCGCTTCCCGTGGACTGTGCGGGGGAACTCGCGGTCTGTGCCACGGCGGCGGTGTTCACCACACCCCCGGGTACGGTGTCGACCGCGGCCGCCGCGGCGCTGCCGGCGATGAGCGCGGCAGCGGCCACGACCACGAGCCCGGTCCGGAAAACCACGATCTTCACCGCTCAAGGTGACCACGCCGCCCCGCCTCGCGCACCCCCTAAGCCAAACGCACAGCAACCTCACAGCGCGGCTTCCCTACGGCTGTGAAGGGACCCTTCACAGCCCCAGAGTCCGTGAAGACATCCCTTCACGGACTCCCGCCAGGCCGGTCGGGTCAGCCGGCGACGTCCAGGGCCGCCCGGATGATGCTGTCGGTGTCGATCCCGTGGTGGTGGTAGACGCTGTCCAGGTCGCCCGACTGCCCGAACTGGGTGACCCCGAGGTGCGCCGCGCGGACCCGGTGCACCGTGGCGAGGAACGCGAGCGTGTGCGGATGCCCGTCGAGCACGGTCACCATCGGTGCGCGGCGGTCGGCGGGCAGGGCCGATTCGAGGATCCAGGTGTCCGCGGTGTCCTGGCCCGCGCGTGCCTGCACGGCGCGGAACAGCAGGCCGGGGCTGGTCACGCAGACGACGTCGGCGTGCTTGCCCAGCGCGTCCAGCCGGTCGGCCGCGGTGAGCGCCTCGGTGACCAATCGCGCCCATCGTCACCAGCGTGACGTCGGGCCGGGCGACCGGGGCGGCGCGGATCGGGTAGGCGCCCGCGACGACCTGGCGGCGACGGCGTTCCCGCGCGGCCGGATCGGCCGGCACCGCGGCGAGTTTCTGGTCCACCGGACGGGTGGACAACCGCAGGTAGGCCGAGGTGCCGTCCGGTCGGCCGAGCCGGGCCAGCGACGCGAGCAGCGTCCACTCGACGTCGATCGCGAACGCGGGCTCGTAGGTCACGCACCCGGGTTGCTCCAGCCCGACCGACGGGGTGGTGACCGACTGGTGCGCGCCGCCTTCCGGCGCGAGCGTGACCCCGGACGGGGTGCCGACGAGGATCGACTGCCCGCCGCCGTAGATCCCGAACGACTACGGCTCCAGCGCCCGCTCGACGAACGGGTCGTAGAGCACCCCGATCGGCAGCAGCGGACGGCCCCAGCGCGACCACGTGGTGCCCAGTTCGCCGAGTGCGCTGACCAGGTTCACCTCGGCGATGCCCAGTTCCAGATGCTGACCGGTGGGCCGCTCGCGCCAGTGCAGGATGGTCTCGGGGTCGTCGGCGAACCAGTCCACCCGCTCCTGCGGCGACCACACGCCGACCTTGTTCACCCAGCCGCCGAGATTGGTGCTGGAGGAGACGTCCGGGCACAGCGTCACCACGAGTTCCGCGGCCTCCGGTGCTTCGCGGGTCAGATCCAGCAGCGCCCGGCCGAGCGCGGCCTGGGTGGTGGCGCGCCCTGTCGGGGTCCGCCCGATGTCCGCCGGGATCGCGGGAACCTGTTGTAGTGCAACGGTTTCCCGCTGCAGCCGGTGGGCCGTCTCGGCACACAGCCGGGCGGCTGCGGAGCCGTCGGGGAACTTCTGCCACGGGTGGTCCGGCGAGGCACCGACACGGTCGGCCAGTTCGCCGATCTGTTCGGCGGTGAGCAGGGACGAGTGGTTCTGCGGGTGGCCCTCGCTGGCGAGACCGAATCCCTTGACGGTGTAGGCGAAAACGACGGTCGGCCGGCTGTCGTCGATGGCGTCGAAGGTGTCGAGAAGGGCCGGCAGGTCGTGTCCGCCGAGGTTGCGGATGGCCGCGTGCAGGGTTTCGCCGTCGAGGGTGTCCAGCAGCGGCGTCAGCTCCGGGGAGCCGAGCCGTTCCCGCAGCTGCGCCGCCGTGCAGCGGAGCAGCCGCTGGTACTCCGGGTTCGGCATCTCGTCGATGCGCTGCCGCAAGGCCTCGCCGCCCGGGCGGGCGAACAGCTCCTGCAGCAGGCGGCCGTACTTCACGGTGAGCACCTGCCAGCCGGCCGCTTCGAACATGCCCTGCAGCCGGGTCGCGCCGATGTTGGGCACGACGCGGTCGAGCGACTGGCGGTTGAGGTCGACGATCCACACGACCTCGCCCAGCTCCGCCACCGTGGGATCGAGAATCGCTTCCCAGCAGGCGCCTTCGTCGAGTTCGGCGTCGCCGACGAGCGAGTACTGCCGCCCGGTGCCCGCGCCGCCGCCGTGCGACTCGACGTACCGGCGGGCGAGCGCGCCCCAGAGCGGCGCGGTGGCCCCGATGCCGACCGAACCGGTGGAGTAGTCGACCTGGTCCGGGTCCTTCGACCGGGACGGATAGCTTTGCAGCCCGCCGAATTCCCGCAGCGAGGTCAGGTACTTCTCGTCGAGATCGCCGAGCAGGTAGTTGATCGCGTGCAGCACCGGCGAGGCATGCGGTTTCACCGACACCCGGTCCTGCTCGCGCAACCGGGCGAACCACAGCGCGGTCATGATCGAGACCATCGAGGCGCTGGAGGCCTGGTGCCCGCCGACCTTGAGCCCGGTCGGGTTCGGCCGCACCCGGTTGGCGTGGTCGATGATCGCGGTGGACAGCCAGAGCACGCGGTCGGCCACCTCGCGCAGGACGTCCACGGTGTCGTTCTCCCGGATGCGGCCGGGGGCGGTGCTGGTCACGTCGGCGGAACCTCTCTTGGGCGGAACGTTCGCACCAGTCCACCAGAGGTGGTTAGGCTGCTCAACCAACCCCGAATGGATTGAGCACAACGCCCAAACCGGAGCCGTAAGGCTCGGAGAGGACTGCGCACCATGCCCAGTGCCCGGCGGCTCGATGCCACCGACGCCCGGATCCTGCTCGCGCTCGGCCGCACCCCGCGGGCCACCGCCGTGGCGCTCGCCGAGGAGCTGGGGCTTTCCCGCAACACCGTGCAGAGTCGGCTGGCCCGGCTGGAACAGGGCGACGTGCTGCGCTCGCCCGAGCACCGGATCGACCCGGCCGCGCTCGGGTACCCGCTGTCGGCGTACGTCACGGTGCAGGTCACCCAGCGGATGCTGGACGAGGTGGGCCGCTCGCTCGCCGCAGTGCCGGAAGTACTGCAGGTGCACGGCCTGACCGGCCCGCAGGACCTGCTGGTGCACGTGGTCGCTACCGACGCCGAGGACCTGTACCGGATCGCCGGGCAGATGCTGGAGATCCCGGGCGTCGAGCGCACCAGCAACGCGCTGGTGATGCGCGAGATGGTGCCCTACCGGCTCACCCCGCTGCTCGAGCGCGCCACCGGGGACTGAGCCGGGGCCGCTCGGTCAGGGTTGTTCGCCGGAATCGTCCTCGCGGGTGCGGGGGGTCAGGATGCGGTGTGCCCAGACCAGGCCCGGCGCGGCGGCCAGGCCCCACAGGAACAGGCCGGTGGCCCCGGTGACGAGCCCGAGGATGATCATCAACAGGGCGGTGAAGTCGGCCAGGATCAGGGTGATCAGGCGAAGCCGGGACCGCACGGGTGGCGCGCCCTGGCTCAGCACTGCCGCGAACGCGGGGTCGCTCGCGGCCAGTTCCTCTTCGATCTTCCGCAGCGCGCTGCGGTCGCGATGGGGCAGCATGACCCCCTCCTCGGGCGGGACGGGCCGGTGATCGCACCTCCTTAGTGGAGTACCCGGGCAGGGGTGCCGTCAAGCCTCGGTTTTGCCGGAATAATCGCGAATTCGCGTGCCCAGCGGGGGATGGGGCGGTTGCCGGGGTTCGGCGTGCGGCCTGCCCGAGGTGTGCCGGGCCGGTGGTGTGGTGGGAAAGAAACCGCCTGCGCGTGAAGGGGTGGTGGGTGGTGCTTCGGGTGGGTAGCCGGGGAGGGTTTGCGGGGCCGGGTGACGGGCTGGGCTCCGGGCTTACGGGCCGGGGTGGGCCGGTTGGGCAGGGTGCGCCGGGTTTGGGGTGGGTGGCCCGGGTGGGTCGGCCGGTGAGGGCGGTCGGTTGTGGGGCACGGGGTTTGTGCGGGTGGTGTCCGGCCGGGTGTGGCCAGGGATGTGGCGGCGGTCGGTTGTGGGGCTGGGGCGGGTTTGTGTGGGTGGTGTGCGGTCGGGTGGGAAGTGGGCTTTGTGGCGCTCGGCTGTGGGACCGCCGTTCGGGGCAAGGGTATGCGGCCGAACTGGCCGCGCGGGCCGCGACGCTCAACCCGTCCGGGCCCGGGAAGGCGTGTCTCTGAAGGCTGTGAAGGGTCCCTTCACAGCCTCAGCTAGGGCTTTGTCAGGAGTTGTTGATCTTGTGGTGTGATTCTGGTGTGGATCTTGCTGTGGTGCGGGCTTTGAATGGTGAGCTGGAGCGGTTCGTGATGGAGGTGTTCGTGCCGGGGCAGCCGGTTGC
>NZ_QZFV01000012.1:0-9895 GCF_003600245.1 Amycolatopsis panacis | reverse complement strand
ACCGCCCCGTCAGGAGCCGCAGCTCACCCCCCTACGCCCCCACCGCCCCGTGGGGGCTCCGGGGGCTCGGCCCCCGGACAACACGCGACACCCCCACCGGCGAAGGAGCGAAGCTCCGAAGACGCCGCGGCGGGGTGGAGCCTGGGGGTCGCCCCACCGCGCCGCGGCTCCGCCGGACCGAGGGGGAGGTGCCCGGCGGGGTCTCGGATACGCGCGTTGAGGTTGCCCACCCAGTGGCGCGCCGAAACCTCGACGTTGTGCGCGTTGCCGTGGAGCGTAGCCGTCCCGGACCGGCCGGCGCCATGTTCCGGCCGGGTTTTCGTCCGTTCGTCATGCTTCCGGGGCCACCGGGCGGATTCGGTCAGTGCCAGCGGGTGGTGAGGGCGCCCAGCGCGCCCAGGGCGACCGCGGCGGCGGTGGAGGTGCGCAGCACGGTGTGGCCGAGCCGGACGGGGGTGGCGCCGACGGCTTCGAGGGCGGCGAGTTCGCCGTCGGTGATGCCGCCTTCCGGGCCGACGATCAGGAGCAGATCGCCGCCTGCCGGCAGGGTTTGCGCGGTCAGCTGGGTGCCGGCCGCGGATTCGAGGACGTAGGTGGCCGACATGGTGGCGGCGAGTTGGGCGAGTTCGGCGGTGCTGACCGGTTCGGCGACCGCGGGCAGGTGTGCGCGGCGGGCCTGTTTGGCCGCGGAGCGGGCGGTGGCACGCCAGCGTCCGAGGGCTTTGCCGCCGCGTGGCCCGTCGTCCCAGCGGGCCACGCTGCGGGCGGCTCGCCAGGGCACCACGGCATCCGCACCGGCCTCGGTGGCCAGCTCGACGGCCAGCTCCCCGCGGTCGCCCTTGGCCAGCGCCTGCGCCACGTGCACGCGCAGCGCCGGGGGTTCCTCGGTCCAGTGTTCGAGCACGGTGAGGGTGAGCGCGGCATCCCGCCCACTCTGGACCGCAGCCACGGCGCAGCGCGCCATGGCACCGGCACCGTCGGACAGCACGAGCTGCTCCCCCGTGCGCAATCGGCGCACGGTGGCCGCGTGCCGGGCTTCCTCACCTTCGAGCAGCGTGGTGCCCGACACCGGGACGTCGGGGGCGAGGAAGACCGGCAGCGTGGTGTCCGGCACGGTCAGCGATTCTTGGCGCGCAGCTTGGAGAACAGCCCGCCGTGCCGGCCGTTGGCGGCGAGCGTGGGCACTTCCTCACCGCGGGTGCGGGCCAGCTCGACGAGCAGCTCGCGCTGGGCCTCGTCGAGTTTGGTGGGCACCACGACGTCGATGTGCACGTGCAGATCGCCGCGGCCGTCGACGCGGCCGGACGAACGCAGCCGGGGCATGCCCTTGCCGGTGAGCACGAGTTCGGTGGCCGGCTGGGTGCCTGCTTCGATGTCCAGCTCGTAGTCGCCGTCGACCAGGGTGGCGATGGGGACCGTCGCGCCGAGCGCCGCGGTGGTCACCGGGATGCGGAAGTTGCAGTGCAGCTCGTTGCCCTCGCGGACGAACACCTCGTGCGGGGTCTCGTCGATCTCCACGTACAGGTCTCCCGCGGGGCCGCCGCCGGGGCCGACCTCGCCCTGCCCGGACAGCCGGATCCGCATTCCGTCGCCGACGCCCGGCGGGATCTTCGCGGTGACGTTGCGCCGCGCGCGGACCCGCCCGTCGCCGCCGCACTGGCGGCACGGGTCCGGGATGACCTCGCCGAAGCCACGGCAGACCGGGCACACCCGGGCGGTGACGACCTGGCCGAGGAAGGACCGCTGCACCGACTGCACCTCACCGGCACCGCCGCAGGTGTCGCAGGTCTTGGTGCCGGTGCCGTCGGCAGCGCCCGCGCCGCGGCACAGATCACAGACCACCGCGGTGTCCACGGCGATCTCGCGGTCCACGCCGAGGGCGCACTCCTCAAGAGTCAGCCCGAGCCGGATCAGCGCGTCGGAACCGGGCTGCACGCGGCTGCGCGGACCACGCCCGCGACCACCGCCCCCGCCCGCCGCGCCGAAGAAGGCGTCCATGATGTCGCCGAGCCCGCCGAATCCGGCGAACGGGTCGCCGCTCCCGCCCCCGCGCGCGCCGGAGTCCATCGGATCGCCGCCGAGGTCGACGATCTTGCGCTTCTGCGGGTCGGAGAGCACCTCGTAGGCGGTGGTGACCTCGCCGAAGCGGTGCTGGGCGTCCTCCGACGGGTTCACGTCCGGGTGCAGCTCGCGGGCCAGCTTGCGGTACGCGCGCTTGATCTCCTGATCGCTCGCGTTCTTGGCCACCCCGAGGATCCCGTAGTAGTCCCTCGCCACGTTGCTTGCCTTCTCCTTCGTCTTTCCGCACTGGCCGCCGGTCAGCGGCCGGACAGGATCTGCCCCACGTAGTTGGCGACCGCGCGGACCGCCGCGATGGTGCCGGGGTAGTCCATCCTGGTCGGCCCGACGACGCCCATCCCCCCGAGCAGCATGTCGTCCCGGCCGTAGCCGATCGACACGACCGAGGTGCTGCGCATCTGCTCGTCCTCATTTTCCTCGCCGATGCGCACGGTGACCGCACCGGGGTTGCGTGCCGCCGCGAGCAGCTTGAGCACCACGACCTGTTCCTCGAGTGCCTCCAGCACCTGGCGCAGCGAACCCGGGAAGTCCGCGACGTTGCGGGTGAGGTTCGCGGTGCCGCCGAGCACGATCCGTTCCTCCGGGTGCTCGGCCATGGTCTCCACCAGCGCCGTGCAGATCCGGATCAGCGGGTCGCGCAGCTCCGCGGGCGCCCCGTCGGGCAGCTCGGCCACGTTGACCGCGGCCTCGGTGAGCCGCCGCCCGGTGAGGGCGCCGTTGAGCACCGTGCGCAGCCGCAGCACAGCCTCCTCGGTGATCACGTCGCCGAGGTCGACGGTGCGCTGGTCGACCCGGCCGGAGTCGGTGATCAGCACGAGCATCAGCCGGGCCGGAGTGAGCGGGACGATCTCCAGGTGGCGCACCACGGTGTTGGTCAGCATCGGGTACTGCACCACCGCGACCTGCCTGGTGAGCTGCGCGAGCAGCCGCACCGAGCGGCGCAGCACGTCGTCGAGGTCGGTGCCGGAGTCCAGGAAGCTGGTGATGGCCCGCCGCTCGGCCCCCGAGAGCGGTTTGACCTCGGACAACCGGTCGACGAACAGCCGGTAGCCCTTGTCCGTGGGGATCCGCCCGGCACTGGTGTGCGGCTGGGCGATGTAGCCCTCCTCCTCCAGCACCGCCATGTCGTTGCGCACGGTCGCGCTGGACACCCCGAGGTTGTGCCGCTCGACGATCGACTTCGACGCGACCGGCTCCTGGTTGGAGACGTAGTCGGCGACGATCGCACGCAGCACGTCGAAGCGTCGTTCATCGGTGTTCGCCACCCGCACCTCCTCCTGGTCGTCACGGTCGCTCACGACAAGTTTACGGAAACCCCGGGTGCGGCGTACCCAACCCGTCCCCTCGGCTCCGCCAGGCTCCGGTAATCGAGGGGTAAACAACGATCAAGAATGGTGGACCGGACGAAAAATACTGCGGTTGCCAAGGGAACCGGCACCCGGTTTGCTGCCTCCCAGAGAAACCGTGTCCCCCATCCGAAAGCAGTTTCCCCCATGGACGCACAGGAATCCGAAATCGCCGAAATCGGACGACGCGCCGCGGAAGCGCAGGAACGCCTCAAACACGTCGCCGCGACCGCGTCGAGCACGGACGGCGCGGTCACCCTCACCGTGAACACCGCAGGTGCGCTGCAGAAACTCGACTTCGGCGCCTCCGCGGACGAGATGCCGCGCGCCGCACTGGCCGCGGCGGTACTCGCCACCGCACGCCGTGCGCAGGTCCGGGCGGCCGAGCAGCTCAGCGACATCATGGCGCCGGTCATCGGCGAGCACAGCGAAGCGATGAAATTCCTTGAAGAACAGATTCCGAAACCGGATGAATCGGAAGAAGAGGCGGACTCCGCAGACACCCGTCCGCGATTCCGTGCGAGACCGGCCACGGACGACGACTACTTCGACAACGGCCCGCTGCTGAGGAGGGACTGACCGGTGCCCGACGGATACCAGGTCCACCTGGGCTCGCTGCAGCAGCACCGCGGCGACGTGCAGGACATCGCCAAGGGCGTGCACACCGCCGCCTCGGCCTGTGCCGCGGGCCAGGCGGTGGGCGATCTCTCGTTCGGCCTCGTCGGACAGCCGTTCGCGCAAGTCATGGAGCTGTTCACCGGTTCGGCCGAGGTCTTCATCGGCCTGGTCGCGACGGCGGCCGACGATCTCGCCGACCGGTTGCAGACCGCGCACGCGGCGTACGACACCCGCGAGCAGCACGCCACCAGTGCCATCGACGGGGCCGGAAAGGAGATCCCGGCATGACCGGCAACCCGCTGGTCGCGACGGCCGAATCGCCGTCCGGCGCGATGACCGGCATGGGGTCTTCGGACCACGAGCTGGACAATCTGAACGCGCAGACGTCGGGCGCCGGGATCTTCAGCGACGTCGCGTCGACGATCACCGACGCCCGCGCCGGGGACTGGGGCAACCTCGCCCTCGACGCGGTCACCGACGGCCTGGACCTGCTCGGCGCGGCAATGGACCCGCTCGGCACGCTCGCCGCCGCGGGGGTGGGCTGGCTGATCGAGCACATCAGCTTCCTCAAGGAGGGGCTGGACAAGCTCGCCGGCAGCCCGGAGGCGGTCACCGCCAAGGCCACGACCTGGGCGAACATCGCGAAGCAACTCGACGAGAGCGCCGGCCGGTACCAGCAGGCCGCGGCGCAGGTCCGGCCGGACTTCCAGGGCCGAGGCGGCTCGGCCTACCAAGTCACCGCCGCGGGGTACGTCGCCACGTTGAAGGGGGCGTCGGTCCAGGCCAAGGGCACGTCGACGGGGATGCAGATCGCGGCCGCCCTGGTCGGTACCGAACGCGGCATCGTCCGCGACATGATCTCGTCCTTCGTGGGCGAGCTGATCGTCAAAGGACTGGCCGCGCTCGCGGCGTCCTGGTGCACGTTCGGCGGGACGATCGCGGCGTTCATCGCCGACACGGTGGTCGAGGGCGGCATTCTCGCGGAGAAGATCTCCGGCAGGATCGCGAAGGTGGTCGAACAGCTGGACAAGCTCGCGCAGAAGGCGGGCAAGGCGAAAGGCGCGATCGAGGACGCGTCGAACGCCCTGAAGAAGATCGGCAAGGGAGCGGACAAGCTGACCGACAAGGGCGTCGACGTCGCGGCGAACGCCGAGCAGAAGGGGCTCGACGCCAAGAGCGCCGCGCGGGATGCGGGTCGGTCGCATGTGGACGAGTCCGTTTCGGACAAAGCCGAGCGCTGGAAGGACTCCGCGGGCACGAAGCCGCCAGACAGCGTGTCGCAGTACGCGGAACCGAACCGGAGCGCGCTCAACCTGGGAAAGTGGAAGGAGGCGGACGGCGAAGCGCCCCGGTGGAACCGCGCGGACACGACCGGGGTGATCACCGAGGGACGGCGTCAGGAGAACGACCGGGCGCACGAGTCCGCTGCGCAGGCGGGCGAAGGCGAGCCGAAGTGACCCAGCCTGCTGATCCGGCCGAGGTGGCCGCAGCGAATCTCGACGGGCGGCTGCACCCGTCACAACGGCCGTTGCTGATCGGCTGGTGGTTCTGGGTCCGGCTCGGGATCGCCGCCGTTTTCCTGCTCCTGCTGATCATCCTGCCGTTGACGACCGGCGTACTCGACACTGCACGCCGGGGAAGCACCCTGGCTGCCGCGCCGTTCGTGATCCTGCTGATCGTCGCGTGCGTCGTGAGCTGTGTGCGGTCGTATCAGAACCTCAGCCGGCCACTGCAGGTGATCACCGGCTGGACGCACAACTTCGAGAAGGACGGGTTGTCGCACACGTACCCCATCTGCGTGCGGCACTACTTCGCCCGCGTCTCCCATTGGGAACTGGTGGCGGGCGGGAAGACCTACGACATCTCGCAGGCGTGGTTCGAACGGCTCCAGCCGGACCGCGCCAACACCGTCGTGCTCATCCCGCGCAGCAAGATCGTCGTGAACGCCTTTCCCGCCTGATCCGGAGGTGCCCCAGTGCGGGACCGGGGCACCGGCGGGTCAGGAGTTCTTCGGGAAGCCCAGGTTGATCCCCGTGTGCGAGGTGTCCGGCCAGCGGGAGGTGACCACCTTCGTACGGGTGAAGAAGTGGAAGCCCTCCGGGCCGTAGGCGTGGCTGTCGCCGAACAGGGAGTCCTTCCAGCCGCCGAAGGAGTAGTAGCCGACCGGGACCGGGATCGGCACGTTGACGCCGACCATGCCGACCTCGACCTCACTCTGGAAGCGGCGGGCTGCCCGGCCGTCGCCGGTGAAGATCGCGGTGCCGTTGCCGTACGGGTTGGCGGCGATCAGTGCCAGCGCGTCGTCGAAGCCGGCGCTGCGGGCGACGGACAGGACCGGGCCGAAGATCTCGTCGGTGTAGACCGACATGTCCGGGCGGACGCGGTCGAACAGGGTCGGGCCGAGCCAGAAGCCGCCCTCCCCGCCCGCGGCCTGCACGTTCCGGCCGTCGACGACCAGCTCCGCGCCCTCGGCCACGCCGGCGTCCACATAGGACGAAACCCGCTCGTGGTGCGCGCGGGTGACCAGCGGCCCCATTTCGGAGGCGGGATCACGGCCGTCCCCGACGCGCAGCCCGTGCATCCGTTCGGCGATCTTCGCGACGAGTTCGTCGCCGATCGGGTCGACCGCGACCACCACCGACACCGCCATGCACCGTTCGCCCGCCGAGCCGAATCCGGCCGAGACCGCGGCGTCGGCGGCCTGGTCGAGGTCGGCGTCGGCCAGCACGACCATGTGGTTCTTCGCGCCGCCGAGAGCCTGTACCCGCTTGCCGTTGCGGGTGCCGGTTTCGTAGACGTAGCGCGCGATCGGCGTGGAACCGACGAAGGAAATCGCCTTCACGTCCGGGTGCTCCAGCAGGCCGTCCACCGCGACCTTGTCGCCGTGCAGCACGTTGAACGCCCCGTCCGGCAGCCCGGCCTCGGCGAACACCTCGGCCAGGAACACCGCCGCCGACGGATCCTTTTCGCTCGGCTTGAGCACCACGGTGTTCCCGCACGCCAACGCGTTCGGCACGAACCACAGCGGCACCATCGCCGGGAAGTTGAACGGCGAGATCACCCCGACCACGCCGAGGGGCTGCGCCATCGAGTAGACGTCCACATTGGTCGAAGCGTTCTCGCTGAAGCCGCCCTTGAGCATCTGCGCCGCGCCACAGGCGTATTCGACGTTCTCGATCCCGCGGGCGATCTCCCCCGCCGCGTCGGACTCGACCTTGCCGTGCTCACTGGTGATGATCTTGGCCAGCTCGTCCTTGCGGGCCTGCAGCAGCTCGCGGACCTTGAACAGCACCCGGGTCCGCCCGGCAAGCGAGGTCCCCCGCCAGCCCGGCAGCGCGGCCGAGGCGGCGGCCACCGCCCGCGCCACCTCCGCGTCCCCTGCGAAGTCCACCTGTGCGCGGACCTGCCCGGTCGCCGGGTCGAATACGTCGCCGGTGCGCCCGGCCGTGCCCGGCACCGGCTTTCCGTCGATCCAGTGGCTGATGCGGTCGGTCACGACGTCCGCTCCTTCTCCTCGGGAATGCCTCCGAGTCTCCGGGCGTACGGCACGCGCGCGCCATCCGCAACGTGTACGGACTCCCCCGCGCGGCCGTACAGTCTGTGCCTGCCGGTCGGAAAGGAGACCCGAGGACCCGATGTACCCGACGATCGCCGAGGTGCTCGCGCTGCCCGCACTCCGAGGCGGCAACCCGCGCGTGGTTGCCGGCAACACCGGGCTGGACCGTCCGGTGCGCTGGGCGCATGTGGCGGAGATCGCCGAGATCGCGCCGCTGCTGCGTGGCGGCGAGCTGGTGCTGACCACCGGGGTCGCGCTACCCGACGACGGCGCGTCTCTGGCCCGTTACGTCGCCGACCTCGCCCAGGTCGGCGCCGCGGGGGTGATCGTGGAGCTGGTGCGGCATTGGAACGACCGGCTGCCGCGCGCCCTGGTCACCGCCGCCGAGGAGTGCGGTCTGCCGCTGATCACGCTCTCCCGCGAGACGCGCTACGTCGCGGTGACCGAGGCGGTCAACGGGATGATCGTCGACGCCCAGGTCGCCGAACTGCGCGCGGCCGAACGAGTGCACGAAACGTTCACTTCGCTCACCGTCTCGGGCGCCGAGCCGGAAGTCGTGCTGCGCGAGGTGGCGCGGCTGACGGAGCACCCGGTCGTACTGGAGACGCTTGACCACGAAGTCCTCGCCTACGACACCGCCGGCTCCGACCCTGGCGAGTTGCTGACCGGATGGCCCGGCCGTTCACGCGTGGTGCAGGTCGGCGAGCGCACCGGCTACCACCCGGGCTCAGGCTGGCTGGTGACCGTGGTCGGCGCACGTGGGCACGACTGGGGACGGCTGATCCTCGTGTGCACGGAAAGCCCCGAAGAACCCCCTCACCGGCACCGTGTGGTCGCCGAACGGGCGGCGTCGGCGCTGGCCGTGTACAGACTCGTCGCACGGGATTCCGAGACGCTCGAACGGCACGCGCACCGCGCGGTACTGACGGAGCTGATCGCTTCGCCGACGCCGTCTGCGGAAATCCTCGCGCGTGCGTCGGCGCTCGCCGTGCCGTTGACCGCGCGACGGTTGGTCGGAGTGGCCGTACGTCCGCGGATCGCTGCCACAGCACAGCAATCGCTCTCTACGCCGCCTTTGCTGCGTGAGCTGTCCGAAGCGATCGCACTGGCCGCGCGGCGAGCGAAGGTGTCCGCACTCGTGGCAGCGGACGACATGGCTGTACGCGCGCTGCTGTCACTGTCCCCCGAAGCCCATGTCGACGCCGTACTGAGCCGCTTGGCCGCCGACATCCACGACGCTCGGGCCAGCGCCCCCGCCGTGGTCGGCGTCGGCACGGTCGTGACGGCGCCTGCGGAAGCACATCGCACGCTGGTGGAGGCCGCGCAGGTCGCCGCAGCAGCTCTCGACGAAGGCGCCGAACGGCCGTTTCACCGACTCAAAGACGTACGGCTGCGCGGGCTGCTGCACCTGTTGGCAAGCGACGAGCGAGTCAGCGCCTTCGCCGCGCGCGAGCTGGAACCACTGCTACAGCGCGACGCAGCGTCCGGCAGCCGGCTGGTCACTGCGTTGCGGCATTACTGCGAGCAGGGCGGCAACAAGTCCGCCGCCGCAGCCGCCGCGCATACGTCGCGTACGGCGTACTACCAGCAGCTGGCCCGGATCGAACAGGTACTCAGCGTGCGACTGGAAGATCCGGAGTCGATGCTGTCACTGTACGTAGCGCTGCTTGCCCATGATCTGACCGCGACCACACGTCCGAGGGAGAAAAGCCACCGGGAAGAGGGGCACAGTTGAGGGGTCCGGCCTGCCGATAGCCGTTCCATGGTGTTTTCTACCTTCGCCCCGATCGCCGCCTGCCTGCTCGGGCTCAGCAGCCTGACCGCACCGCCGCAGCCCGCGTCGAGCCTCGAACTGAGCCTGCACGAGACCTCCGGCCGGGTCGCCACCGCCTCCCTGACCTGCGAGCCCACCGGCGGCACCCACCTGCACCGCGACACCGCCTGCGCCACCCTCGCCCAGGTGCACGGCGACCTGGCCAAGATCAAGCCCCGGCAGCAGAAGTGCACGATGATCTACTCCCCGGTGGACGTCACCGCGACCGGCGCCTGGCAGGGCAAGCCGGTGACCTTCCGCGCCACCTACCCGAACAAGTGCGCGGCGGACAGCCAATCCGACGGCGTGTTCGCGTTCTGACCGCGGGGCCGGGCCGGGTGCTCCGGCCCGGCTGGCTGTGAAGGGATGTCTTCACGGACTCTCAGGCCAGGGTTCCGGCAAAGTCGGTGTAGAGGTCTGTGAAGGGACCCTTCACGGACTCTGAGTCTGTGAAGGGTCCCTTCACAGACCCGAAACCGGTCC
>NZ_QZFV01000011.1:0-10235 GCF_003600245.1 Amycolatopsis panacis | reverse complement strand
GTCGGTGTAGAGGTCCGTGAAGGGACCCTTCACGGACTCTGAGTCTGTGAAGGGTCCCTTCACAGACCCGAAACCGGTCCGGCGCACGCCACGAGGTGGTCTCACACACCTGCGCATCGCCCACCGCCGGGTCCCCGACCAACTTTGCCGACACCCTGGCCGCAGAGTCCGTGAAGGTGGCCTTCACGGCTGCTGAGCCGGGCAACGGCGGGTCGGGGGGGACCGGCCGCGCGGCAGGTGGTGTCAGATCCGGTCGGGGTCCGGGCCGGTGCGGGTGCCGTCGTCCAGTTCGGCGAGGGCGAGCAGGTCGTCGTCGGCCAGTTCGAAGTCGAACACCGCGAGGTTCTCGCGCATCCGCGCCGGGTTGGCCGACTTCGGGATGGCGATCACGCCGTTGTGCAGGTGCCAGCGCAGGATCAGCTGGGCCGGGGTCTTGCCGTACTTCGCGGCCAGCCCGGTGAGCACCGGTTCGCCCAGCATCCGGCCACGGGCCAGCGGGCCCCAGGCCTCGGTCGCGATGCCGTGCGCGGCGTGGAACTCCCGCAGCGGCACCTGCTGCAGCCACGGGTGCAGCTCCACCTGGTTCACCGCGGGCACCACGCCGGTCTCGTCCAGCAGGCGGCGCAGGTGCGGGATGCCGAAGTTCGACACGCCGATCGCCCGCACCCGGCCGTCGCTGAGCAGTTGTTCGAGCGCGCGCCAAGTCTCGACGTACCGGTCGAGACCGGGTTGCGGCCAGTGGATCAGGTACAGGTCCACGACGCCCAGGCCGAGCGCTTCGGCGCTGCGGTCGAACGCGCGCAGCGCGCTGTCGTACCCGTGCTCGGAGTTCCACAGCTTCGTGGTCACGAAGAACTCTTCGCGAGGGATGCCCGACTCGCGCACCGCGGCGCCGACTTCTGCCTCGTTGCCGTACAGCGTCGCAGTGTCGATGCTGCGATAACCGGCCTCGATCGCGGTCGAGACCACCTTCACCGCTTCGTCGGCGGGCACCTTGTACACGCCATAGCCAAGCTGCGGGATGGTGACGGAGTTGTTCAGGGTGAGCAGGGGCGGCACAGCCATCCGGCAATCCTCACTGCAGCGTCTCGGGGGCACCGCAGATCTTGCCACTCCCCCGCTCGGCGCGCTCACACCCCGGCTGAGCGGGCTTCCCCGGTCACTTGCGCCACACGTTCGGCAAGGTCGTCGAGATCCGGGGCGACGCCGTCCCGCGCCGCCACCGCGACCCCCGCGGCGACCGCGGACGAACGGGCCATCTCGGCCGCCGCACACACATCGGCCCGCGCCGGATGCTCCACAGTGGACACCAGTTGCCCGGCGAGCGCGACCACCTCGCCGGCCGCGCCGACGACCGCCGCCGCGGGTTCGGCCCAGCTGCCGGAGGGATGCGCGACCGCGTGCGCGTCCTTCTCCGCCAGCCGCAGCGCGAGCTGGGTCAGCCGGTCCGCTTCGGCGTGCCCGCCCGCGGCCCGGCTCAGCAGCGCGGCGGCCTGTGCCACGGCGAGTGCCGCAACGGTCGCCCCGGCCGGTCCCGGCACCGCGGGCCGTGCCAGGGAACTCAGGAAATCGCTGACGATCTGGTCCCGCATCGCGGGTGCTCCTCCCGTTCGGCCCCGGGTCACCGGCGGATCCGGGTCATTTCCGGGTCGACCAGGGGTTCTGCGGCCACCGTCGCGGCCACGCGGCGGCCGAAGTAGCCGATCTCCACCGCGTCCCCGACGCCGACCGTGCCGGGCAGCCAGGCGTAGGCGATGGGCCTGCCGACGGTGTAGCCGTAAGCCGCGCTCGTCACGTACCCCGCGGGGACACCGTCGACGAACACCGGTTCCTTCCCGAGCACCACTGTCCGGCCGTCGTCGACGGTGAGACAGCGCAGCCGCCGGGCCGCGGCGTCCTCGCTGCGGCCTTCGATCGCGTCCCGTCCAACGAACTCGCCCTTCGCCGGCCGGACCGCGAAGCCGACGCCCGCTTCGTACGGGTCGTGCTCGGTGGTCATGTCCGTGCCCCACAGCCGGTAGCCCTTCTCCAGCCGCAGGCTGTTGAACGCCGCCCGGCCCGCCGCGATCACTCCGAGGTCCCGGCCCGCGGCCCACAACGCGTCCCACAACCGCAGGCCGTTGTCCGCGTCGGTGTAGATTTCCCAGCCGAGTTCGCCCACATAGGACAGTCGCAGGATGGTCACCGGCACCCCGGCGATCCGTGCCCGGCGGCCGCGGAAGTACTTGAGCCCGGTGTGCGACACGTCCTCCCGCGACAACGGCTGCACGAGATCCCGCGCGAGCGGCCCCCACACGCCGATGCAGCACGTCCCGCCGGTACAGTCCCGGATCCGCACCGTCTCCGGCGCGTGCCCCTGCAGGTAGGCGACGTCGATGTTTCCGTTGATGCCGACCTGGAACAGGTCCCGCCCCAGCCGGGCCACGGTGATGTCGCTGCGCACCCCGCCCGCCTCGTCGAGCATCAACGTGTAGGTGACCGAGCCGACCGACTTGTCCAACTGGTTCGTCGTGAGTCCCTGCAGGAACTCCAGCGCTCCCGCGCCGCTGACCTCGACCCGTTTCAACGAGGTCATGTCGTACAGCGCCACGCCGTTGCGCGTGTGCCAGGCCTCCGCGGCGACGATCGGCGAGTGGAACTGCCCGGCCCAGCCGTCTCGTGCCGGTGGCAGGTAATCGTGCGGCAGATCCTTCAGCAGCGAAGCGTTCGCCTCGAACCAGTGCGGCCGTTCCCAGCCGCCGGCTTCCAGGAAGACCGCGCCCAGTTCACGCTGCCGGGCATGGAACGGGCTCACGCGCAGCTCACGCGGGGAAAGCCTGGGTTGCAACGGGTGCAGCACGTCGTAGATCTCCACGAAGTTCTGCTGGGCGGTTTCCCGCACGTACTCCGGCGCCAGCTGCACGTCCTCGAACCGGTGCAGGTCCAGCTCGTGCAGATCGGTCTCGGCCCGCCCGTGCACGAGGGTCTGGGCGACGGCCTTCGCGATCCCGGCCGAATGCGTCACCCAGATCGCCTCGGCCAGCCAGAATCCGCGCACCTGCGACGACTCGCCGACCAGGGATTGCCCGTCCGGGGTGAACGAGAAGATGCCGTTGAACCCTTCCTCCACCTTCGTCCGGCCCAGCGCGGGCAGCAGCAGCGTGCTCTCCTGCCACGACGGCGCGAAATCGTCCTCGGTGAACGGCAGCATCGACGGCATCGCCGACTCCGTCACCCGGCCCGGTTCGGCGAACTCGTCCACCGGCATCGGGCGATGCGCGTACGAGCCGATACCGATCCGGTCGCCGTGCTCACGGAAGTAGAGATCCTGGTCCTGATGCCGCAGGATCGGCATGCTCGCTTCGCCGGTTTCGGTGTTGCGGCCGCGCAGCTCGGGCAGCCGGCCGGTCTTCGCGTACTGGTGCGCCAGAGGGAGCAACGGCACCGGCATTCCGACCATCTCGCCGATCTCGCGGCCCCAGAACCCCGCGCAGGACACCACGATGTCCGCCAGGACCTCCCCGCCCGCGGTCTGCACGCCGGTGACGTGCCCGTGCGCCTGGAGGATGCCGGTCACCCTGGTCTCGCCGACGAACCGCGCGCCACGGGACTGCGCCCGCCGCATCAGCGCAGCCACCGCACGAGACGCCTTGGCCAGCCCGTCCGTGCGCACGTAGAGCGCACCGTAGAGACGGTCGCTGTCCAGCAGCGGCCACCGCTCGGCGCATTCGCCCGGGTCGATCAGCTCCGCTTCGACGCCCCAGGAGGTGGCCCAGCCCTGTTTGCGCTTCAGGTCTTCCCACCGCGCCGCAGTGGTCGCCACCTCCATTCCGCCGACCTGGTTGAAGCACGGCAGTCCGTCCACCTCCAGCTCCCGCAGCTTCCGCACGGTGTAGGAGGCGAACTCGGTCATCGCCTTCGACGCGTTGGTCTGGAACACCAGCCCCGGCGCGTGTGAGGTGGAGCCGCCGGTCAGCGGCAGCGGGCCCTGGTCGAGGACCGTCACGTCGGTCCAGCCGCGGGCGGTCAGTTCGTCGGCGAGATTCGCGCCCACGATGCCGGCGCCGATGATCACCACACGGGTCATGGGAACTCCCCTGGGATAGCGGAAAAGTCAGCGGAAGACGACGGTGCGGGTGCCGGCCAGCAGAACCCGCCGCTGGCAGTGCCAGCGCACCGCGCGGGACAAGGCGAGCGCTTCGGCGTCGCGGCCGACGGTGGCCAGCGATCGCGGCGAGTGACTGTGGTCCACGCGCTGCACCTCCTGCTCGATGATCGGGCCTTCGTCCAGTTCGGCGGTCACGTAGTGCGCGGTCGCGCCCACGTACTTCACCCCGCGGTCGTAGGCCTGGTGGTAGGGCTTCGCGCCCTTGAATCCGGGCAGGAACGAATGGTGGATGTTGATCGCCCGGCCCTGCAGCTTCTGGCACAGCCCATCCGAGAGCACCTGCATGTACCTGGCCAGCACGACCAGGTCCACGCGGTACTCGCCGGCCAGATCCAGCAGCCGCTGCTCGGCCTCGGCCTTGCCGTCCGGGGTGACCGGCACGTACGCGAAGGGCACCCCGGACGCTTCGGCCATCGGGCGCAGATCCTCGTGATTGGACACCACGAGCGCGATGTCCCCGCCGAGCGACCCGGCGCGCCAGCGGAAGAGCAGGTCGTTGAGGCAGTGCCCGGCCTTCGACACCATCACCAGGATCCGGTCCGGGGTCGGCGCGCAGAACCGGAACCGCATCCCGAAATCCACCGCGACCGGGGCGAACGCACGGTTCAGCTCGTCTGCCGTCAGCTCTGCACCCGCGGTGAATTCGGTACGCAGGAACAGTTGCCCGTGCACGTCGTCGTCGAACTGCTGGTGCTCCACGATGTCGCAGCCGTACCCGGCCAGGAACCTGGTGACCGCGTGCACCAGCCCCGCGCGCTCCGGGCACTGCAGGACGAGCGTGAAGTGCCGCTTCACGGCTGCTCCCCGAGCCGTCCGCGCACCCAGTCGTGGAACAGGCCGATGTGGTGCTCGCTCGGCACCAGCACGCCGCCGCGCGCGTAGCCGCGGGAGCCCATCGCGAGCTGACATCGTTCGCAAGCCTCGAAATCCTGCTGGTTCACGCGGTGGAACAACTCGACCGAGCGGGACAGGTCCACCCCGGAGCCGACCACCTCGGGCAGGTACAGCCAGTCGCAGCGGACCAGCGTGCGGTCCGGGGCGAGCGGGAACATCCGGTGCAGGATCACGTGATCGGGCACCAGGTTCACGAACACCTGCGGCCGCACGGTGATCGCGTAGTACCGGCGGTCCTGGTGCGCGCCCACCCCGGGCAGCCGGTCGACGCCGGCGCTGCCGTCCACGGTGAACCCGGCGATCTGTTCGCCGAACTCCGCGCCGTGGCCCACGTAGTACTGCGCGGCATAGCCGTCCGCGAACTCCGGCAGCACCTCGGTCAGCTCCGGGTGGATCGTGGCGCAGTGGTAGCACTCCATGAAGTTCTCGATGATCTGCTTCCAGTTGGCCCGCACGTCATACTCGATCCGGCGGCCCAGCTCCAGCCCCTCGATCCCGTACGCCTCGATCTCCCCCGGTCCGCCGAGCCGCGCGCTCACGTCCGCCATCACGGTGTCCTCGAACGACGGCGGCTCCTCGGCCAGGCACACCCATGCGTACCCGAGCCATTCGCGCAGCGCGAGCGCGGTGAGCCCGTACTCGGTGCGATCCACATCGGGCATTCCGGTGAGGTTGGGGGCGGCGATCAGCTTCCCGTCCAGCCCGTAGGTCCAGGCGTGGTACATGCACTGGAAGGCGCGCTTGACCGAGCCCGTCTCCTCGGTGCACAGCCGCGCCCCGCGGTGCCGGCACACGTTCAGGAACGCCCGCAGCCGCTGGTCCCGGCCCCGGGCGAGCAGCACGCTCTCCCGTCCGATTTGGACGGTCTCGAAGTCGCCCGGCGCGGCCAGATCGGCGCTGCGCACCGCGCAGAACCACTCGGTTTCGAAGATCCGCTCCTGCTCCCGCGCGAAGATCCCGGGGTCGGTGTAATGCCGCCCGGGCAACGTGGGCAGCAGGCTCTGCGGGAGGTCGGTGGTGGTCACCGGCGGTGCTCCTCTCGGAAGGGGCCGGATCGGCGGAGGCGGGCGACGCCCGGAGACGAACTGCAGTTGTTGCGCATGATGCGCTGTGTTGCTGTGCCCGGAACACGATGCGGCGACGGACGGGCGCTGTCAAGCCGTGACCCCCGGCCGTCACCCGATCACCGGAACCGGCCTCCGACCACGGGTTTCCCCCTCGGTTCCCGGCCACAAAACTCGTCCCCCGAAGCCCTTGACGGCACTCCGCGCACGCTCCACACTCTGTTGCGTATCACGTTCGTTGTTCCTTAATACGCAACAAATCCCACTCCTTTGGTCGGAGGACAAGATGCTGCGCGCGTGCACAGTGGACGAGCTGCCCCCGGGTGAGTCCGTCCGGATCGCGGGGCCCGAGCCCATCGCCGTGTTCAACGCCGACGGCGAGTTCTACGCGATCAGCGACACCTGCACCCACCAGGACGCCTCGCTCGCGGACGGCTGGCTGGAGGGCTGCTTCGTGGAATGCCCCCTGCACGCCGCGCTGTTCGACCTGCGTACCGGCATGCCGAGCTGCCTGCCCGCCAAACAGCCGGTGCGGACCTACCCGGTGCTGGTGGACGAGGGCGTCATCTACGTCCGGGCCGAAGCGGCCGAGGACGCCGCGTGAAGACGGTCGCGATCGTCGGCGCTTCGCTGGCCGGCGCCCGCGCCGCCCAGGAACTGCGCGCACAGGGCTTCGACGGACGGGTCGTCCTCATCGGCGAAGAGCCGCATCTCCCCTACGACCGGCCACCGCTGTCCAAGGCTTTTCTTGCCGGCACTGCTTCGCGGGAATCTCTGGAACTGCTCGACAGCGACGATCTCGGCAGCCTGGAGCTCCGGCTCGGCACCCGCGCCGAACGTCTCGACGCGGCCACGGGCCGACTGGTCCTGTCCGACGGGGAAATCGCTGCGGACGGGGTCGTGGTCGCGACCGGCGGCCGTGCCCGGAGGCTGCCCGGCACCGAGTCCGTCCGCGGGGTGCACGTGCTGCGCACCCTCGACGACGCGGTGGCGCTGCGGGAGGAACTGGTGCCGGGCGCGCGGGTGGTGGTCGTCGGCGGCGGGTTCATCGGCGCGGAAGTCGCGTCGACGTGCCGCACGCTCGGGCTCGACGTGACCGTTCTCGAAGCGCTCGAAACCCCGTTGGTCCGGGTGCTCGGACCCATGCTGGCGCAAGCCTGCGCGCGGCTGCACGAGCGGCACGGCACGACCTTGCGCTGCCACGCCGCCGTCGACGGGCTCGACACGCGCGCGGACGGAGCCGGACGCCGGGTGACCGGCGTCCGGCTCGCCTCCGGCGAGACCCTCCCGGCCGACGTCGTCGTCACCGGGATCGGCATGGTGCCCGCGACGGAGTGGCTTTCCGGCTCCGGCCTCGCCGCCGACGACGGCGTGCCCACCTCCGCCGGACTGGTGACCGAGCTGCCGAACGTGGTCGCGGTCGGCGACGTCGCATGCGCCTCGACAGGGACCGGGCGGCGGCAGCGGCACGAACACTGGACCAATGCCAGTGAACAGGCCCCGGTGGCGGTGGCGAACCTGCTGGCCGGACACGTCGTACGCGAGTACCAGCCAAGTGGTTACGTATGGTCCGACCAGTACTCGGGCACCCTCCAGCTGGCCGGTCACCCCGAACCGGGCGACGAGCTGGTGGTCACCGAGGGCACCGCGAGCGACGAAGCCTTCGCCGCGACCTTCCGGCGCGACGGCCGCACCACCGCGGTGTTCGCGCTGAACCTGCCCCGCGCCTTCACCCGGTTGCGGCGCCAGGCCTTCCGCCGGCCGGCGGCGGTCGCCTGATCCGCGCTGATCGTCCGATGTGGACGGTCAGCCCACGACCTCCACGATGTCGCTCGGGCGCAGGTAGTCGAAGAAGGCCACCGCGTCCTCGTGCGAGAGGTGCACGCAGCCGTGCGACTGGACCTTCAGGCTGCCCTCGTGGAACGCGACGCCGGTGGTGGTGAAGAACACCGAGTACGGCATCGGCGCGTTGTATTCCTTGCTGTGGTGGTGAAGATCCTTCCACTGCACGGTGAAGGTCCCGGTCGGGGTCAGGTGCCCCGGCCGCCCGACGGTCACCGGGACCGCGCCGCGGACCACCTTCCCGCCCTTCATCAGCCACGCCTTGTTCGCCGACAGCTTCACGCACGCCTTGGCCTTCGCGCTGCACGGCGCGCCCGCCGCCTCGGCCGTGCCCGCGAACCCGATCGTCGCGGCCGCGGCCACCGTCGCGACCGCCGCCGCCAGCAGCGCGGTGATCTTCCGGTCTCTCACCCTGTCTCCATCCCGCCCGGACGGCCGTCCCCGGCCGTCGTGATCATGACCTGCCCCCATACGGCCGCCGCCACACCGCCGCAATCGACCGCCCGGCGCCGTCCGGTCCACTGTGGAGACACGCACCGCACCGCCGCGGCGACGCACCGTAGGGGAAGTCGGTAGCCTAGCGTGGTGGCAGACCTCTTCCCCCGTGACCCCGAGCCCGCCGGAATCGGACCGGAACCGCGCGAGCGGCCCGATCCCGGCGGCGCGAACGCACCCGGCGAAAGCGGCCCGGACGGCACGAACCGGAAGCGGGCCAAGCGGAAACGCCCGTTCTGGCAGGAGCTGCTCATCCTCGTCGGCGCCGCGCTGGTGCTCACCGTCGTGGTCCAGCAGTTCGTGGCGAAGGTGTTCCTGATCCCGTCCTCCTCGATGGAGACGACCCTGCACGGATGCGACGGCTGTTTCGGGGACCGGGTCCTGGTGGACCGGATCACCTACGACTTCACCGATCCCGAGCCCGGCGACGTGGTGGTGTTCCGCGGGCCGCCGTGGTGGACCTCGGCCGAGTCCGCGCCGCGGCCCTCGCCCGGGTTCCTCGCCGGGCTCGGGCAGGGGCTCGGTTCGCTGATCGGCTTCGCCTCCCCGGACGAACGCGACTTCGTCAAGCGGGTGATCGCGGTAGGCGGGCAGACGGTGCAGTGCTGCGACGCGCGGGGCCGGGTGCTGGTCGACGGGAAGCCGCTCGACGAGCCCTATTTGCATGGGATCGACCCGGCGAATCCGGTGCAGAGGCCGTTCGCGCCGGTCACCGTGCCGCACGGGAGCCTGTGGGTGATGGGCGACAATCGCAACAACTCGTGCGATTCGCGCTGCCAGGGCGGCGGGGGCACCAACGGCACGGTCCCGGTCGACGAGGTGATCGGCAAGGCCCGGCTGATCGTGCTGCCGCCTTCGCGCTGGGGTGTGGTCAGTGCGCAGGATCCGCAGCAGGCCGTGGCCCTCGGCGCGCCCGGATGGCAGCAGGGACTTCCCCTCGCCGCCGGTACCGCGCTCGCCTTTCCGGCGGTCGCGGTGAGTCGCCGGGTCGGGCGGCGGCGCTGAGCGGGGCGCCCGGTCCTGCCCCGCCGTGAGCGGGCGTATCCACGGTGGCATGATGCCCGCACGGTTCCCGGTCATCCGGGCCGCGGGCCGACGAGGAAGGGTGACGCTTGAGCACGCGCACGACCCAGGTGGACGACCTCCGGCTGGTGGCGCAGCCGAGCGCGGTCTCCTGTACCGAACTGTTCGTCCGGCTGCTCCTCACGGACTGGTCCCTGCAGTCCGTGCTCGACGAGGCCGCCGCGACCGCGGCGCATCTCGTCGGCGAGGTGGTCGACCAGAGCCATCCGGCCAGGCCCGCGTTCCTCACCGTGCGGCTGCGGCTGCGGGGCGATGTGCTGCTGGTCGAGGTCGAGGACGATCTGCTCGCCCCGCGAGCGCCGCGCGACGAGCGGATCGGGGTCCGGCCCGGTCCCGGCGGCGGCCGGGTGAGCTGGTGCGAGGTGTCGCTGCCGGGTGGGCTGACCGCGGGCGAAGTACGGCTGCCGCACCGCCGCGACCGGCGCACGCTGGTCGACGAGCCGGTCTCCGGTGACCCGGTGGGTGCCGATCCGGAGGTGCTCGAACGGCTGCTCAACCGGCTCAACGGCTGGTCCGGCTGACACGAGCGCCGAGTACGTCGGTGACCACACCGCGAGGAATGGATGTGCTGTGAAGGGTCCCTTCACAGCCTCTGAGTCCAGGGCCCCGGCAAAGTTGGTCGCAGACCCGTGATCAGCAGAGAGAGCCGTGGCTGCCCGACCGGTTTCGGGTCCGTGAGGGTGCCCCTGACGGACTCAGAGTCCGTGAAG
>NZ_QZFV01000021.1:0-156540 GCF_003600245.1 Amycolatopsis panacis | reverse complement strand
CGCCTGCACGGCGAGCTCGGACACGTCCCACCCGCCGAGTACGAAGCACTACACGCGATGACCCACCCGGTCACCGCAACCCTGGAAACCAACTAATCCAGTCTCCATCAAACCCGGGGCTTGACACTAGGCCTCGGCAAAGGCCGGGTGGACCGATTCTGACGTGCGCTGAGCACTTGACACGCCAGGGAAAGACTGTGGCACGGCATGGCCCTCGTGGCGATCATGAAGGCCCCTACAGCCTGATCGTCACGAGGAATCATGGCCGCCGCGTCATCATCCCCGATCCACCCGTTGTGGGCCACCTACCCATGGCCGTGGATCACCATCGTGTCGGGCCAGGCCTGCTGGCCGCGCTGGCGGGGATACCCGATCCTCGTCAACCCCGTGGGGTGCGACATCCGATCATGGCGATCCTGGCCCCGGCAGTGTGCGCGGTCCTGGCCGGTGCCTGCTCGTTCACCGCGATCGGGGAGTGGGTCGCGGACGACTCGCGACAGGTGCGGGACGCGCTCGGACTGGACACCGATACTGTGGGTGCCCGATACTCGGTCATGGGCGTTGACCAGGGGTGCCAGAAGACGGATCGCGTTCGGCATGATCGACGATCGAGGCGTTGCGACTCGTATACCTGACCTTCTGCCGACTCCTGTCCTGGGCAGCCCTGCTCGTCCGCTCGGACACCGCCAAGGACGTGGAGATTCTCCTACTGCGCCATCAACTGGCCGTCTTGCGCCGGCAGGTCGGCGCGGCCACGGCCGTCCTGGGCGGATCGCGCCGTCATCAGCGCACTGGCCCGATTGCTGCGCGCACCGTCGGCACTTGTTCGTCACCCCAGGCACGCTCCTACGCTGGCACGCCGACCTGGTCAAACGACGCTGGACTTACCAGCGTCGACGACCAGGACGACCACCCACGCGGCCCTCAACTCGCGAGCTGATTCTGCGCATGGCCCAAGAAATCCTGGGTGGGGATACCGGCGCATCACCGGAGAACTCGCCGGCATGGGCCGCAAGGGTGGCGCCTCCACGGTCTGGGCAATCCTCAAACGGTGCGGAATAGATCCATGTATGTGAAACCCGAGCACGCCATTGCCGAACTCGAGGAACTCAAGAGAGAGGCGGAAAGCTCTCAACTCGTCCAGGCTTCCACGCCCACCCGCGCACGCGACATGGAAAGCAAAAGTGGTGGCGGTACTACGAAATTCACTAGGGGACGAGTCGTCGGCACTGAAGGAGTTCATCGCGCTCAGGTACTTCGTCGGCTTCTGGGTCAACTCTCCAGACCAAGCCGAGAGCGACGCCCGGTTCTCCCGCGGCCGCGTCGCCGAGGCAGTCGGGCTCATCGATGCGGCGATCTATGAACTCAGTCTCGTAAGCGGCGCGACAGCCGTGGAAGGCGGCAGCTACGACGCCAGCTTGTGGGATCACGTCAAACACTCCGTCAGCGAGGAACGCTGGGAGCAAGTGGCCAGCGCAGCCGTCATCTATGTCGAAGACAGAGTGCGACGCTGGTCCGGCACGCCAACCGACAAACAAGGGAGGAACCTTGTCGGTCACGCGCTGTTCGTCACCGCGTTCGCGACTGGAGGGCCACTCGCGCTGGGCAATCAAGCCAACGAAACGGACGGCTGGCGAAATCTCGCCACGGGCCTGGTCTCCGCGCTCGGCAACGTCGACCGTCACAACATTCAGGAACGGCCGGACGCCAAGCAATACCCACTCGGCGTACTCGGGCTGGCCAGTCTCCGGCTTACACAAGTTCACTACCAGCATTCCGCCAGCACAGTCAAATTAGGAAATTGCCGCCCCCTCAGCCACTACGACGCAGCAGTTGCCGACTAGGCGATACGCCCAACATTCAGGCAACTGCATTCGCAGCATGCCGCGCCCAAGGCCCGCGCGGCCACAGCGTGATTCTTCGTTGTCCTCGGAACACCGATGATCACGCTATGGCGCGCTCGCCTCCCGTCGGCTGCTGCGCCTGAGGTACGACTGTCACTCGGCGAACGATCCGGTCCGCCGCGGACCGCTCTCCGTTCGCCGGCGGACGGTTTGCCAGCGAGCGGGTTCAGGCCACCCCACATCCTGGACGCCTCGATCACCACCGGCGCCAGCATGCGACACCTATCGACAATGCTGCCAACCCGATCGAACGCCAGCGCTCGACCACTCGATCGACACCCGAACGGTCCGGCACGGAAGTCGTCGTCCCCACCCGGGCACCACCGAACCACCGATGACGCACCGACAGACGAGGCAGAGCCGCAGGTCAGACGGCACTTTTACCCCAGCGGAGCACAGCAGGAAGAACGGAGACATAACGGAGCCCAGCACGGACATTAGCAACCGCAAACACGATCTTGAGGGTGGCAAAACTGCAGGTAGGGGCCCTGAATTTGAAGCCTGTTTCAAGATCACCGCGATGGAACCCGCGGGCTTTTAATCCTCGGGTCCAGGGTTCGATCCCCTGGCGGCCCACCACATAATGCCAGGTCAGAGCGCTGCGCTGGCCTGGTGTGGGTGAGGCTGCGTGGAGGTGTGCCGGGCGGCGGAGACCAGCCGGAGACGGTCGGACTCGCGTCGCCCATGTGAGGGCTCGTGCCCGCGCGAGGCTCGTCGGCCGTTCACCAGCTCAGCCAAGGACCTTCGAGCGCCCGGTCGCCGTCCGCCGCTGATCGAAAGCGCGGCGGCGACATTCGAGCATGGGCTGCAGAGAACGGGTTCAGCGTCTCCGATCGAGGTCGAATTTCCTTGCAAAAGGGTGAACGATGGCGATGACCACCAGATCGCTGCGGGCGAACTGCGCGACGCCCGCGAGCGAGCGGCCGCTGGCCCGTCCGCAAAGAGCACGCAGACACAGTACGATCGCGGCAAGCTGACCGTGCGGGGACGGCTGGATCTGCTGTTCGACCCGGGAATCTTCCGGAAGACCGAGCAGTTCCGCAAGCATCGCTCGCACACGTTCGGGCTGGAGGCCCGACGGCTGGACCCCGGCGACATGGTAACCGGCCGAGGCATGGTCGAGGGGCCAACGGTGTTCGCCTACGCGCACAACTTTGCGCGGTTTCAACGGGCGGCGTCATATGATCAGTGCACCGCCATGTCTATTTCTACGATCCGCATTCACCGTGGCAATGCGGCACCAACGAAAACACCAACGGCCACACTCAAGCCGAACTCGACGCCGTCGCAGAAAAACTGAAGGGCCGTCCACGACAGACACTGGGATGGCGCAAACCTGCCGAAGTACTCAACAAACTGCTACGCGAATCAACTGGTGCATCCACCACTTGACACCGCCGTTCACCACCTTTGGGTTTCTTGCGGGATGCGATCCATACGGCCGGACGGAGTAGGTTCCGGTGAGCCACGTGGCGCCCTGACAGCCCTTCGTGTCGACAATTTGGTTCACGCCAATAGCCTATTGTGTATACGGGAACTAATCGTCAATAATTTACCAACACGGTGATACCACCGCGTCGAAGAAAGGTGGAGTAACCCCACCCTCTTCGTCTCGTGCACTATTGAATAGTCCTTCGCGAGGCTGCAACTCGCGCAACTTCGCGCTTTCTTAGGGGTGTGCTCTTGACCGGCCCGGCTATGTCTGTAAATGATCGGGAGATGTTCCTTTCCGCAGTGCGAGTAGGCGTGCTCGGAGTTCAGGACCCTCGCGACAAGCGCGCTCCCTTGCTGATTCCAGTCTGGTACGGCTACGTACCGGGGGGTGAGGTTGTGGTGCAGACAGCGAGGCTGTCCATGAAGGCCGGACTTGTCCGCGCGGCGGACAGGTTCAGTCTGTGCGTGCAGGACGAGTCCACGCCGTATCGGTACGTCAGCGTGGAGGGTCCGGTCGTCGCCATTGAGGATCCTGTGCCGGCGAACCAGCGCAGGGCGCTGGCGCATCGATATCTGAACGACGGGACGGCGGAAGCGTATCTGGAGGCGAACAGTCGGCAGTTGACCGAGGATATTCTGTTACGAATGCGACCACAACGATGGCGGACAGCTGATTTCTCGGCTTTTGCCGCAGAGTTCAGTTCATGACCGGCCTCGTCACCCTGTGAGGGTTTCGGCCCCCGATGGCAATAGATCCACTACTTTTTCGCAAAGTCTTGTAGTTGTGCACCGAATGCTAGCAGGCGGGGCGTTTGTGCCCGTAATTTTGAGGCTGCCGACCCGGATTCTCAAGGCTCAGCGTTACGGGTGAGAAACAAGCAAAGAGGAGAGCGTTGTTGGTATCGGTTGAGGCAATTACAGAGCCTGCTGCGTGCTGGAATGTGACGACTGTTCCTTATCCGCGGGATTGTCCGTTGCATGTGTTGTTCGATGCCCAGGCGGTGGCGCGACCTGGCGCGACTGCGGCAATGCATCACGGCACGCGCCTGACCTACGGTGATTTGAAGGATCTTTCCGACGCGTTGGCACGCAGGCTGCGCGCGGTGAATGTGAGGGCGGGCGACGCGGTCGGCGTGGTGGGCCGCCGGTCGGTGGACGCGCTCGTGGCCTTCCTCGGAATACTCAAAGCGGGTGCTGTCTACGTGCCGCTGGAGGACACGGCGCCGCCGTATCGGTTGCAGGCAATGGCCGATGAGGCGGGCGTTCACACGGTGGTGACCCTGCCCGGCTCCGTCTGCCGTCTGCGGCGGGTGCGCACCCGTCTGGATGTGGCCGATCTGGACAGTCCCCGGTCCGTGGCGGACATGCCGGCCGAGGTTGAGGTTGCGGCGACCGACTGCGCCTACGTCATGTTCACGTCAGGTTCCACGGGGTACCCGAAACCGGTGGCGATCCCGCACCGCGGTGTCGTGCGGTTGGCGTTCTCGGACCTGGTGTCGCAGCGGCCCCGGCCGGGAGACCGCGTGCTGCACGCGTACGGCTTGTCCTCGGATGCCTCCACCATCGAGATCTGGGCCGCGTTGCTCAACGGCGCCTGTCTGGTCCTGATTGATCGCGAAGAGCTGCTCGCCCCGCACGTGCTGGAGTCGCGACTGGTCGTCGAGCGGGTCTCGATCGCCTATCTGACCACTGGGGTGCTTCACCGCATCGCGCGGACCCGGCCACAGGCGTTGCGGACACTGCGGTTCGTGTCCGCGGGTGGGGAAGCGCTGGACTCACGGTTGGCCGGTGCCGTGCTCGCGGCGTGCCCGGACACCATTCTCGTCAATTTCTACGGCCCCACGGAGAACAGCGTGGTGTCCACCGCCTATCAGGTGCGGGAACTGCCGGCGGGTGAGCCGACGGTGCCGATTGGCCGTCCGCTGGAGAACTCGCTGTGCTGCGTGGTGAGCGACGACGGCACCCTGGCAGCGACGGGGGAAGAGGGGGAGCTCCTCGTCGGCGGCGATGGCCTGGCGCTGGGGTATCTCGGCGATCCCGACCTGACCGCCGAACGGTTTCCGGCTCACGCCGGTGTCCCCGGCGGGCGGCTGTATCGCACCGGGGACCGCGCCATCCGGCGTGCGGACGGGCACCTGGAATACCGGGGTCGCACCGACCGGCAAGTCAAGCTGCGGGGACACCGCATCGAACTGGACGAGGTCGAGGCGCGGCTGCAGGCACACGACGCTGTCGGCGAGGCCGTGGTCGACCTGTGCGACGACGACCTCACGGGGTATGTCACCCCGGCGCGGCCCGGCGAGACAGTACCTGTCGATCAGGTCCGCCAGCACCTTGCCGCCTGGCTGCCCGCGGCAGCCGTGCCGACACAACTGTTCGAGGTCGCGGAATTTCCGGTGACAGCCGCCGGCAAGGTCGACCGGAAGCGGCTCCATGACCTCGCGCTTCCAACGCTTCCCTCGCTGTCGCCGGCAACCCCGGTCTACCAGGGGCTGACCGGTGCGCTCGCCACGATATGGCAGACCGTGCTCCAGGTCTGCCCGAAACCCGAGGATGAGTTCCACGCTCTGGGCGGTGATTCTCTGCTCGCGGCCGAGGTCGTGACCCGAACGCTCGCCACGCTCGGCCTCGATGCCCAGTACGGCAGCGCCCTGATCCGCAGCCTGCTGCAGACACCGACCCTGAATGGCTTCACTCAAGCCGTGGAAACGGTACAAGTTCACCGTAGCGCGGGGACGCCTTCCCCGGTGGACTTCGCCGCCGAGGGCCGGCTTGGATTCGTCCTGCCCCGGCCTCAGGAACCAGCGCCGTCGTGGAGGAGGCCGCGTGCGGTGCTGGTGACCGGTACGTCCGGCTTCGTCGGCGCCTACTTGCTCGACAGGTTCCTGCGCACCACGGACGCCGTCGTCTACTGCCCGGTCCGTGCCCGAGATCGCTCCCACGCCCGCAGGCGCGTGTTGGCGAATCTCACCAGATATGGCCTCGAACAGCCTGCATCCGAAGACCGGATCGTCGGTATCCCCGCAAATCTGAACACACCCGGCCTGGGAATGAAGACCGGCGAATTCGACCACCTGGCCGACACCCTCGACCTCATCGTGCACTCCGCGGCACACGTCAACTTCCTCTACCCGTACGACGCACTGAGCGCAGCCAATGTGGATGGCACCCGGCAGATCGTGAAACTCGCCGCACGACGTGGTGTGCCCGTCCATTTCCTGTCCACGATCGCAGTGGTCGCCGGATTCGGCACCGCTGGGATCCGCCACGTCGACGAGGACCTGCCCCTCGAACATCCCGACCGGCTCACCATGGGCTATGCCGAAAGCAAATGGGTAGCAGAGAAGATGCTGCAGGACGCCGCCGGCCAAGGACTCCCGATCGCGATCTACCGGCCTTATGAAATCACCGGTGACCAGCGCACCGGCGCGTGCAACACCGAGACAGCGATCTGCTCCCTGTTCAAAACCATCGCCGAAACCGGCCTCGCCCCCACCATCCCGCTGCCCCTGGACTTCGTCCCCGTGGACTACCTCGCCGACGCGATCGTCCACATCGCCACCACCCGCGCCACCACCCGGACGACCTACCACCTCACCAATCCCCGCCCGGCCGCCCTGCACCACATGCTCGACCGAATGCGCGCAACCGGCCACCGAATCCACGAACGCCCCTACCACGAATGGGTCACAGAACTCGTCCGATACGTCGCCCAGAACCCGACCAGCCCAACAGCACCGTTCGTGTCACTGTGCGTGGACCGCAGCAACAAGGCCGACATCTCAGTCAAAGAAATGTACTTCACCGGCACGTTTCCCGAACTGGGTCGCGTCAACGTGGATCGCGACCTCGCCGGCAGCGGCCTGCACTGCCCACCCGTCGACGCGCACCTGCTCGATCGCTATCTCGAGTTCTTCTACTCAGCAGGCTATCTCGGCCGGCCGCTCGCCAACGGGTCCTTGAGGACAGGGAAGACGCTATGACCGCACCGGACGTACATCCTCGCGGCGAATCCGCCTCCGAGGTACCCCTCCCACGATACCCTTTCAGTACTCAAGGTGACCGGCTGGCTCCGGAGCTGAATACCCTGCGGAGCCGCTGCCCGATCGCCCGGGTCACCACCAACTCCGGTGAGGAAGCATGGCTTGTCACCGGTTATGAGCTCGCCCAGCATGTGCTGCGGAACCGGCAGTTCTCCCGGTCTGTCCTGGCTGAGACGAACAGCCCCAAGCAGGACACCCCGATCCTGGCTCCGGAGCTGCTGAATGCCATGAACCACCTCCAGAAGGCAGGGCTGCGCGACGAGACATTGCAGGCGCTCGGCCGCACTCAGCCCGATCTGCCCGCTGACTGGGTCGCCCAGGCGACCCACGAGGGACTGAACAAGATGGTGCAGGACGGGCTCCCGGGCGATCTGCAGCGCCACTTCGCGGAGTGGGTTGCTGCCCAGTGCTTGTGCCGGCTGCTCGGCCTGAACTTCGCCGACCGCGAATGGCTCGCAATACGGGCCGACCTCGATTTGACCATGGTGACGCCCACCACCGACGAGCTTGCCCGCAACTGGGAGGAAATTCGCGTTTACATGCGCGAGCACATGGCCGCCCGGCACCCCGGACAACCGCGCGGCCTGCTCGACCGCCTGGCGGATCTCAAGGCTCGAACGCGGGGCCTGACCGACACGCAGCTGTCCAACATAGCCGCCGTCCTCTATGTCAGCGGCTATGAGGACTTTGCGAGCTTCCTGGGTGTCGCGACACTCAACCTTCTGCAGCGTCCGGATATGTTGGATGCGGCACGGAACCATCCGGAAACGATGCCGCAGTGCGTCGAGGAACTTCTGCGATACAGCGTTGTCCTGGGTAACGCCATCCCACGCTTTGTCACCCAAGACACCGAACTTGGCGGCGCCACAGTCAAAGAGGGCGACATGATCCTCCTCTCCTTGGATGCGGCGAACTACGACCCAGCCGCGTTCACCAACCCCGATACCCTCGATCCGGCCCGATCCCCCAATCCCCACCTCCGCTTCGGCTACGGCCGCCACCATTGTCCTGGCGCCCATCTGGTCCGTCGCCACTCGGACACAGCCTTTCGCGTCCTCCTCGACCGCTTCCCCGCACTCCGCCTCGCCGCCCCGGAACAGGAGATCCCATGGCACCCCAACCGGATGGCAATCATGCCGGCACAAATTCTGGCAACCTGGTGAGTCCGGTGCCCGCCACGGCAATCCAAGTCGATACCAACTCCCGTCACGCGTTCACCTGGCGTTGCTGAGAGCTACGCAGCGCGTTCCTCGATCGGGTTCGTCGTGCGCAGATGGATCCAGTGCACCGCCCGGTAAGCCTCGTGAACCGTCCAGAACTGTGGAGGAATCCGTCTGATGCGCCAAACAATACCAGTCGAGCCACTTGCGTCCGACCCGTCGATTTCCCCAAAGGTCGGCGTCTTCTGCGGCTCACGCGTCGGTAAACATCCCCAGCATTTGCCGGCCGCCGAGGAGTTCGGCAGGGCGTTGGGTGATCGCGGTGTCGGCTTGGTGTACGGCGCGGGAAGTGTCGGCATCATGGGCACTCTCGCCGAGTCCGCCAAGGCCGCAGGAGCGTCAGTCACCGGCGTGATCCCACGCGCTCTCTACGAACGCGAAGGTCCTGATCCTTTCCGCGCCAAGCTCATCGTCACAGAGACGATGCACGAGCGCAAAGCGCTCATGTACCGTCTCTCATCAGGATTCGCCGTGTTGCCCGGAGGATTCGGCACCATGGACGAGCTCCTGGAAGTGGCGACCTGGAACCAGCTCGGTTTCCATGACAAGCCCGTCGTCCTGGTCAACTGCGGCAGATTCTTCGACACATTGCTCGCTTTCCTGGACAGCATGGTCGCCCATGGCTACCTCGGCTTGGCCGAACGTGCGCTCATCCAGGTAGCCTCGGACGCGCACACTGCTCTCGACTTGCTTGGATTTCCCCGGCTCTCGGAACGTCCGAGCGAAGTCACGGAAGGGCTCATGCCGCCGATCGCGGAGAAAGACAAGAGGAAGGATAGCGTCGAAGTCTTGCAGGCAAATCTCGACTGATATTTTCCCAGCCTGCACAACAATTGACAATGTGAAAAAACATCATCGCTCGACATTACCTGTAAAGCTATTCCGAAATCGGAGTCGGTTCAGGTGGGCACAGGAAGGTGCGCACCAGTGCCATGACTCTGGAGGTACCAGCAATGGCCCCTGGCAACCAACCCGGCCAACCCGACACTGTCATCTCCATACCCGCGGTTGACGCTGATCCCACGAGGCCGCCCTGCGCATACGCTCGACTGCGCATCGAACAGCCCATTGTGAAAGCACGACTACCCAACGGTGAGACCGGATGGCTCCTCAGCCGCTATGCCGACGTCCGCGCGGCATTCGCCGACCCCCGACTTGTCCGGCCGCTGCTTTCTGCCTGGCCTGTGCACGAGGGAACTCAACCACCGCAATGCCTGCCCACTTTTCTTGAGATGAACGGCGAGCACCACAATCGGGTGCTCCGGACCGTACTGCCGCTATTTGGCCGACGGCATCTCCAACGCATGATACCTCGCATCCAGACGATGGTCGAACAGCTGATCGACAATATGGAGGCCTCCGGCGAAACCGCCGATCTCGTCACGTCCTTCGCCGAACCGTTGCCGCTGCAAGTACTGTGCGACACCATCGGCCTTCCGCATATCGACCGCGACGTCTATCTGCCACACACTCTCACGCTCCTCAGTGCCGCCGGTCGCCCGCAGGACGAAGTGCTCGCGGCCCTGTACGCACTACAGGACTACGCATCACAACTGATCGACCACAAGGAACGTGAAGGAGGTGACGACTACATCTGCTTGTTGCTCAGGGAAAGTCGCCGCGCGGGAGGCGAACTGACCCGAGATGACGTTGTCAGCTTTGTCGTGACCATGCTCATGGCCGGCTACAAGACGAACATCCAACATACCAGCAATGCGCTGCTGGCGCTGCTCACACACCCCGAGCAACTACGGCATCTCCGGGAGAATCCCGAAAAAATCGACAACGCCGTGGAAGAGCTACTGCGGTACGTCCCCTTGATGAACGCCATCAACATTCTCGTCGCCTCGGAGGACTTCACCTTGCATGGGCAACGGATCCACGCCGGTGACGCAGTTCTACCCGTCATCGCCTCCGCCAATCACGACCCGGCGATATTCATCAATCCCGGCAACCTGGACCTCACCCGAACACCCAACCCACACGTCGCGTTTGGTCATGGACCACACCGCTGCACCGGGGCCCATCTCACGCGGCTGCAGTTGACCGTTGCCCTCCGGGTACTTTTCGAACGACTTCCTGGCCTCGAATTGAGCGAACCAGCACACACCCTCACATGGGACGACTCTACCCCGCTACGCGCACCCGCCCGCCTACCAGTCCGTTGGGGAACTGCTTCACAGACGCTGGGGAGGGGAATGTGAAACCTACGTCAGCGCTGAGCCGTCGACATGCTCGCGTACGCACGCATTTATGGCGCGGGCGTCGTGGTCGGGCGTCGCAGTCGCCTGACTCGCCGCAGGCCCGCAGCAGGAGCGTCGTGACTGAGTTGGTCGGCGGCAATGAGGATGGCCATGGGCAGCCGCCCGGCTCGTCGGACGAGGGTTTCGGCGTCGTCGAGATTGGCGTTGACCCTGCTGTCCCCGATCCGGTGGCGTAGCAGGTCCAGTGCGTCCAGCCATGAGCGTTGGGGCGAGGTCGAGGAGCAGCGCCCGCGTGCCGGGCGAGCAGGGTGGCTCGGTGTTCGCCTTGAGCACAGCAGGAAGAACGGAGACATAGCGGAGACCAGACTGGCCGCCAGCAATCACAAATATGATCTTGAAGTCGACGACATCGCAGGTAGAAGCCCTGCGAACGAAGACCATGTCAAGATCGACAGGATCGAACCCGTGGGCTTTTAATCCCTGGGTCCAGGGTTCGAGCCCCTGGCGGCCCACCAAGACTGCAGCACGGTGACCAGCGAAAACGCCGCCCCGAAGATCCACTTTCGGGGCGGCGCACTGCCCCGGCCGTTCCGCAGGACCCCGACCGAAATCGCGCGCCGACGTCCATCCCCGTCGGCTGCCCGCCTCGGGCCCACCCCGATGCCGGACCGCGCGGCTCACTGGAACTCGGCGCCTGCGCCATCGAATACGGCGACAGCATCCCCCGCACCACGATTCCGGCGGCGACTACTCCGCACACATGTACTACACCGGGTTCGCCACCCTCTCCGACGACGGCCCGAACGGAGACGACGCCTACCGCCGCGAGACGTGGTCTTCGGCGCGCTTCTCAACGAGGCGACGCGACGACCCTACGCACACACCTTGACCGCGCCGAACGGATCTTGGTCGCGTGTCGACATCGCGGACAACACGGTGGCCGAGGGCTGGACAATGTCGCTATGGCAGCCCGTCGAGGAGGCGTACCGCCTGGTGAGGTTCCCCCGGGAAGCTGCACGGCACGACGACCATGCCGTCCACCCGATACGAACCGCTCGCGATCGCGGCACCTTGATCCTGCGAGTTGTGCACCACGGCAGCCAAGGCTTCGACCTCACGCGCCGAGACCGCACCTTCCTGCGCCAGGGTCGCTCGTGCCCAACGGCTCATCACCAGATGCGTCTCCACGTCGAGATCGCGCAGCGCCTGCAGCACACGGATCCCCAGCACGGTCCCGGTTGCCCCGGTCATCGCGACGATCAGCCGCATTGCACACCTCCGGCCAGCCAGTCAGTGCGTGACGAGATCGTCCCAACGCCAGGTCGAGGCCAGGCAGGACCGCACTCGACCGCTCCCAAATGGAGAGGCCAAGAATTCTCAGCATGCGGGGTGCCAGGTTCCCGGCGGACCGGCCCGGGGCGTGGCGGAATGCGGCGGCAAGGTGTTCGAGGGACTCGGTGACATCAGCCACGGCCCGGCCGGGTGCGAGCAGCTCCGCGACCGGTCAAGCACATTGGTGTCAGCGCGCGGCGTGTTCGGGTTGATCTTGATCTTCGAGGAGGAGTCGGGGAACGCGTCGATGGCGGCGCGGACAGTCCGTCCGCCGGTGCCGATCGCGGCTCGTCCGGTAACGGGTTTGTCAGCACCGCCTTCTTCGTTTCGAGCGACCTATTGGATGACGTGCCCGAGTCGCGTACGGCGGGCGCGGATCTCGTCCTGGTGGTGGTCGAGCACGGCTGATCGCCAGGGATCGGCCGTCATTGTCGCGATGGTGGCGCGGACCGGTCCGCTCACCCAGGTCTCGAGCGGCATCGGCGAGCCCACGCTCACGCGTCCTCTCGTCGTCCGGATGTCGACCGACCTCGGAGTTCGGCCGACATCTGCTCCACGCGGTCGCCAGGCGAGGCATGGAACGCTGACCTGCGGTGCGCCGGTTCAGACATCCCCTCACCTGACCGTCCAGTAAATCTATGTCGGCGGGGGTAGACATTCAACGGCAGGGGCGTGTAGTCTTCTCCTTGTTCGGAGAGAGACAAACGTCAGATGGCGCGGGAGATGACGTAACTGCCCGCGAAAAGACAAGCGAGACCGCCACGCGGGACGGAGCCGATCACGGAAGGGGTTCCGGCTGGTGGCGAACCCGGGGCCGGGTAGTGAAGACGAAGCAGTAGCGGCCCTGGTGCAGCAGACGCGGATGAGCACGAGTATCCGCGCGCAGTGATGTCAGTTCGCAGTATGCAGTGAAGAAGATGGCGGATGTGGGGCCGAGCAGCACAAGGCCCCACATTCCCCAAGCGACATCAGGCGTGCTGGGACCGATCTAGGTAAGGGGTTCCAGCCGGTGATGATCGCAGCGGTACCGAGTAAGAGAGAAACACAGGAAAGAAGGGATAGGGCACATCATTGGATCGCCCGCCGCGGCTGGGCACTAGCGCCGCGCGGGTACCGCAGTCCCATCAGATTGGAAGGTGGTTCTCGGTTACGACTCAGCGATCCCCGCACGGTCCGCTTTGTGACCGGATGCGGGTACAACAGTCCGGCATGCATGCCGGTCGGCAATGATGAAACCCAAACCCCTGGGACCCCGGGTGCCTGTACGGCACCCGGGGTCCCTTGTGATGTGGAGGTGGAATGATCCCTGACCAACACGACCCGGCCGTGACCGGTGGCGGAGCGGACAAATTCGACGACGAGGACTACCCCGCCTACACCATGGGCCGCGCCGCGGACATGCTCGGCGCGACTCAGAACTTCTTGCGCAGCCTGGACGAAGCCGGCCTGATCCAGCCGCAACGCTCCGCCGGCGGGCACCGGCGTTACTCCCGCCGCCAGTTGCGGATCGCCGCCAGGGTGCGGGAGCTGGTCGACCAGGGCACCGCCGTCGACGCGGCATGCCGCATCGTGTCCCTCGAAGACCAGCTACACGAAGCCCAGCAGCGGAATTCCAGTCCACAGCGCGCAGACTGACACCGTGGGTGTGCCGCCCTCACCGGCGGTACGCCCGTAACGGTTTGAGGAGAATTTGTCTGATCTCGCCGGAGTGAACTCACCAGTTCCGAGACCGCGGGCCGGACGCCCGCCGACTCTGGCTTCCGCGTGTTGAACGTTTCCGGTTTCCGGTCAGAGACCGCGAGCGTGGTCTGCGGCACGCAACGGTGCGCCGAGCTGGTGCAGGTGGCCGAGGACTTGCCGGTAGGAGTGCAGCAGACCGGTCTGGACGTAAGGGATCTCGTGGCGTCGGCAGTAGCGTTCCACGATCGGCTGAGCGCGGCGCAGGTGCGGGCGGGGCATATTCGGGAAGAGATGATGCTCGATCTGATAGTTCAGCCCGCCGAGCACGAAGTCGGCGACCCTCCCGCCGCGGACATTGCGTGAGGTCAGCACTTGCCGGTGCAGGAAGTCGACCGGCCGCCCGGTCATTGTGGGCATCCCCTTGTGGTTCGGCGCGAACGAACAGCCCATGTAGACACCCCAAAGAGCTTGGTGCACCACGACGAACGTGACCGCGAGACCGGGTGAGAGCACGAGAAACACCGCGGTGAGGTAACCCGCGAAGTGCGCGGTCAGCAAGACGCCTTCCAGGCGGCGCATCTTCGTCTCACCGCGCCACACAGCCCGAATCCCGGAGATGTGCAGGTTGAGCCCTTCGAGGGTGAGCAACGGGAAGAACAGGAACGCCTGGTTTTTGGCCATCCAGCGGAGAAAGCCCTGTTTTATGCGGACTTGCCGGCTGGTGAAGGCCAGCGCCGGGATGTCGAGGTCGGGGTCGTGTTCCTCGTGGTTCGGGTTGGCGTGGTGACGGTTGTGCCCGTCGATCCACCACTGGTAGCTCATCCCGACCAGGCCGCCGTGCACGACACCGACCGCGTCGTTGGGGCGCCGGGTCCGGAAGATCTGCTTGTGCCCGGCATCGTGGCCGACGAACGCCAGCTGCGCGAACACCACGGCCAGCAGGGCCGCGATCAGTAACTGCCACCACGTGTCGCCCAGGAAGGCGAACCCGACCCACGCTCCGGCGAACACCGCCAGGTTCGCGGTGATCACCGCGACGTAATAACCGTGGCGGCGGCGCAGGAGCCCCGCTTCACGAACTTCGGCGAGCAGACTGCCGTACCCCGGCGCGCGGTCGTTCACCAGCGCAACGTCGCAGACGCTCCGGCGGCAGAGGAGGAAAACCGCACGCCACGGGTACGGCGCTGATCGGCGTCGGAGAGCGTACGTCCGGCGGCATGCGAGACGGGATGGCTGAACAGCACCGGCGAGACCGGGGCACGGGCGCTGCGGGAACGTACAGGTGTGCGCAACAAAAGAAACTCCTTGGAAAGTGCCGGGCACGTGAACACGGCCAGCGGTGACACATGAGCGCCGAAACGGCAGCGTCGAGTGTGTGTCGGTGCGCCTCCGGTAGGCAGAGGCTTGGTCGCAGGTCGGACAGCGTCGTCAAGGGTCCTCGTGACCCAGGGTCGACGAGCGCGGCGCGCCTGCCGGTTCCGACCGTACGCGCATCGGCGGGCCACGTCGAGCACGGGGGTGTGCAGGCCCTCGCTTGACGGCCCGCACGCCCGTGTGCTCCACTGCATGTGGTTGAAGATTTTTGTGCTCGTTGTTTCCGACGCCGCAGAGGTTTTTGGCGAGCGTCGTCTCGGTGCCCTTTTCCGGCTTCCTTGGTTTCACGCTCGCAGCCCGGCCGCCTCGCCCGAGGCTGTGCCGCATGTTCGACGCGACAAGGAAAAACTATATGTCTGAAGGCACTGTGAAGTGGTTCAACTCCGAAAAGGGCTTCGGATTCATCGCTCCCGACGACGGCAGCAGCGACGTGTTCGTCCACTACTCGGAAATCACCGGCGGCGGTTTCCGCAGCCTCGACGAGAACGCCCGAGTGCAGTTCGATGTCGGCCAAGGCAACCGCGGCCCGCAGGCCACGGCGGTGTCGGTCCTCTGACCACCACCACGCCCGGCGGGCGTCCACGTCGCCGTGGACGCCCGGCGGCGCCCGCCCGCCCACCCGCTTCTCCACAACGTTCGCCCGTCCGGGTTTCGAGGTGCCGACCGTGACCTCATCCCCCGTCCCGCCGTGCGAAGGACCTGCGGCGCAACTCGCCTCCTGCCGCACCCGTCACCTGCGCGAGCACCAGCAACGCCGCGTCCGCGCAGCACGCACGGTCACCCGCATGGCGCACGATCCCCAGGACGAGAACCTCTTGTTGTCCATTCTGGACCTCAAGCCCACCGCCGGCGCCACGACGCCGAACCTGGAGACCGCGCTGGCGGGCTACGTCCGCCAAGTGGCCGAACAGGTCGGCGTCCCCCTCGATGCGGTGACACACGAAGTGACCGACACCGCCACCGCCTACCTCGGGCTCACCTCCGGCACCGCCGACCGTCCGCACCGCGACCTGATGCTCGTCTGGGACGAACGACTCGGCTGGTCCGTCGCGATCGAACCGCGCGGCAACGACCAACCACCCGAGATCTGCCACCTCCGCGACCACATCGCACCGCCACCCGGCACCGTCGCGCAGTTCGTCACCGACGTCCTCGACGGACACCGCGGCGGCCAACTCAGCCCCGTGCCTCCCCAGCTCGACCGGGCGACCCTGGCAGCACACATGAGCGCACTCCCGCGCAGTCTCTCGATCACCGATTCGAGGGCATCCGGGGTCCGGCGGCTCCCTCCCGGCAGGCAGTTTCAGTTCCTCGCGGAGCGACAATCTTCGCGATTTCCTGGATAGCGATCGGCTTACCCGCGTCAGCCGCATCACCATTCACGACCACGTGATCCAGATCGGTTCCCAACGACACGACATTCGGCTCCGCCTGCCAAGCTCCGCACCCCTGTTTTCAACCCGTTCGCTCGGACGGCAATGCCAGCCATCGACCCCCTGCGCGAACGAGGCGGCCGCGCCTGCGCACTCGCGGCCGTGGTCCGCGTCGTGGATTCGTTGTTGTGCACGGGCTTTCTCGATGCGCTCGCGAACGCCCGGGGCGTAGACCAGCCATGTCGAGCTTGTCGCGCATGCTGACAGCGACCTGGGAGAACGCGCCTGTTTGGTCAGCGCGGTCTCGCGGTCGGCCTTGAGCGCGTTGATGTGCTCCTCGATCGCAGGAAGGTATGAGGGTCTGGCCGGTAGAACCCGCGGCCGGCGCACGCCCTAGTAGAGCGCCTTGCCGCCGTCGAGGCGGATGACGGTACCGGTCAGGTAGGGCGAGCACGTCGACAAGAACAGCAGGGTCTCGGCGACATCGTCGGCGTCGCCGTTGCGGAATTCGTAGCGGGTGCCGACACGGTAGGTGTCGCCTTCCACCAACGGCTCGCCGCGGTAGCGCCGCAGGGCGTCGTTCGTTCCGTCGTCAGAGCGGAAGAACTGCGTCGGGGCGACGGCGTTGCACTGTACTGCCGGTGACAGCGCCACGGCGAGCTGCTCCATCAGCCGGATCAGCGCCGTCTTGGACAGGCTGTGCGGGATCAGGTTGGGCCATGCCTCGTTGGTCGAGTTGCCCACCAGCGCGATGATCCGGCCGTGGCCCTGTTTCCGCATGACTTTCGCAGCCTCCTGGCTGAGAAAGAAGGGGCCCCTGATGTTGATGCCGAACGCGGCGTCGAAGTCGTCCTCGGTGACGTCCTCGAACTCCTTCGCCCGAAGCGAGCTCGCGTTGTGGATCAGCACGCTGAGGTCACCTCGCCAGGCCAATGTCCGGTCCACCAGCGACCGCGCCTGCGCCGTGTCCGAGACGTCCGCCTCGATCGCGATCGCGTCGCCGCCCGCGGAGCGGATCAGTTCGACGGTCTCCTCCGCGAGCTCCGGCTGCTTCCAGTGGTTCACGGCGACCGCTGCCCCGGCTGCCGCGAACCTACGCGCGAACTCGCGGCCGGCACGCTCGGCAGCGCCGGTGATGAGGACTGTCCTGCCGTCGAGTCTCGGGTACATGTGGTTTCCCTTCTCGGCACTCGGATGGCGCACGTGGACTGGGTTCAGATCTCCTGGACGCCGGCTTTCCACACGGCGCGCGTGAGCGGCACCGCCGGGCGGTACGCGAGGTGGGTGACCGAAGGCGCATCGAGCACCTGGAGGTCCGCTCGCGCGCCGGCCCGGAGGACGCCGACAGCCGGCTGCGGTACGCCGTGCGGATCACGCCATCCGTCCGTGTGCACGCCGAGTGCGATCGCACCGCCCAGCGTCGCCGCGCGGACCGCCTCCCGCACGGACATCCCCATCTGCAGCACCGCGGTGGCCACGCAGAACGCCATCGAGGTGGTGAACGAGGTGCCCGGATTGCAGTTCGACGCGATCGCGACGACGGCGCCTGCGTCGAGCAGCCGCCGGGCGGGCGCGAGCGGCATCTTGGTCGACAGGTCGCAGGCCGGGAGCACCGTGGCGACCGTGCCTCGCGTGCCACCCGCCCAGGAGGAGGCGAGCGCATCGACGTCGTGCTCGGTGAGGAAGCCGAGATGGTCCACACTGAGGGCCTCGTACTCCACCGCGAGCCGCACGCCCGGCCCGTGCCCGAGCTGATTGCCGTGGAGCCGGCGCGCAAGACCGTGCTCTCGTGCGGTTTCGAGGACCAGCCGCGTCGCCGCTTCGTCAAAGGCGCCAGTCTCGCAGAATGCGTCCACCGCCGATGCCAGAGGTGCGACGGCGTCGAGCATCGGGCCGGTGACGAGCTCGAGATAGCCGGCCGGGTCCTGGTCCTCGGGTACGACGTGGGCACCGAGGAAAGTCACGGCATCGGCGTGCCGGCGCGCCACGTGTGCGGCCCGCACCTCGTCGGCCACGGTAAGCCCGTAACCGGTCTTGGTCTCGATCGTCGTCGTCCCACCGCGGCGCGCCTCGGCGACGAGCCGCGTGATGTTCGCTTCGAGATCCTCGTCGCTCGCGGCGCGAGTGGCCTCAACGGTGACATTGATACCCCCGGCCGAGTACGGGCGACCGGCCATGCGTGCCTCGAACTCGGCGGTGCGATCGCCCGCGAACACCATGTGGGTGTGGGAATCGACCCAGCCGGGAAGTACCGCTCGGTCGCCAAGCGCGATCCGCTGGTCCGCGGCCGGTGCGTTACCGGCCGCGCCCACCCAGGCGATTCGGCCGCCCTCCATCACCAGCGCGGCGTCGGTGACCCTGCCTCCGTTCGCCTCGTCGTTCGTCGTCAGCTCCGAGATGCCGTCGAGAAGGACGGACTCCTGCGCGCCCGTCATCCTCGCACCTGGTCTTCGCGCGGAGTGCGCAGCCGCGAGAACTGCGCCGTCGAGTAGGTGCGGTCACTGACCGGACTGTGGAACGGTCCGGCGGTGTGGTCACGTCCGTTCAGCTCGGTTTCGACGACGTACCGGAGCAGCTCGCCGACGATCGGTGCGGTTTTGAACTGCGTGCCCGACGTCGCCATCGCCACGAACAGACCGTCGTAACAGGTGCGGTCATAGATCGGCAGCCAGTCCTCGGCGGCGTCGTAGAGCCCGACGACACCCGTGCGGGCACGCGGTATGCCCAGGTCCGGGATGCGCCGGGCAAGCCGTAAGGTCGTCCGCTCCCAGGCGGCCGCCGTCACGAGCCGGTCGAACACGTCGGGATCTTGGATGACGGTCTGCTCGTCGGCGCGATCTCCGTTGCTGCCCACGAGGAACGCGTCGCCGCGTTCCGGCCGGAAGTTGATGTTGAGGTCGCCGTCCACGAGGTGCACGCCCTGCAGCGCGAGGTCCAGACCAGGGGGCGCCGGGACGTGGCCGAGTTCTTCGCGGATGCGCCGGGTGCGGACGCGGAAGTCGGAGGTCGCGCCGATGCCCCGGAGCAGGCTGTCGCTGTGCGGCCCGGCGACGACGAGCACGGCCCCGGCCCGCAGCGCGGTGCCGTCCGCGAGCGTCACACCCACCACACGGTCGCCGTCGACGTCGAAGCCGGCCACGGTGGCCGGCAGCCGCAGGCGCGCGCCCGCCCGGTGCGCGGCCCGCATCAGGTTGACCGCGGCGAGCGTCGGATCTCCCACGTAGCCCGACTGCGGCGTGTAGAGACCGCCGCCGAGAAACTCGGTGGGTTCCGCCCAGAACGCCTCGTCTTCGACGGACCGGGGCGGCCCGAACCGGTGAAAATCGAAGTACGGGAAATGGCCGCTCATGTCGTCCAGGGTCCACCGGTCGAAGGCGACCCCGGCGCCGCTCATCGCCAGGGCTGCCTGGTCGGTGAATCCGTTGCCCGCGTCCAGGATGAGCGAACCGCACCGCACGAACCGGGCGAGGTCCTCCGACTCGTCCGCGCCGAGGAACTCCCGCCAGTCGCGCCACACCGCCAGCGCGTCGTCGGCGAGTGCCGAACTCTGCGCGTCGCTGGCGTGCACGCGGATGATCCCGGCTGACGCACCCGTGGATCCGTCGCCGATGCCGCTGTTGCGATCGATCACGAGCACGTCGTGGCCCGACTTCGCCAGCGCCAGTGCGGCACTGGCGCCGATCACGCCCGCGCCGACGATCAGTATGTCACTTCGGTTCTCCGCCCCGCCGGCCATGGGTCACAGTCCCCAACCGGCGTGGGGCCGATGCGCGCCCTTCTGCTTCACGAATGATTCACGGAGATCCGACACCCGGTCGCCCGCGAACGTGAGGAGGAAGTTGCCGGCCAGTGTGTGATCTTCCCCGCCGGATTTCAGGGTCGTCCACCACTCGACGCCAACGCGATCGCCCTCGATCACCGGGACTCCGTAGCGAAAGTCCACGTCTGCCACATCGGCGACCGCGACCTGCCAGAACCCTTCGATGGCGTCATGGCCGACGAAGGGTTCTTCGAGGAACGGGGTGTTCCGGTAGCTGGCGTCTTCGGTGAAGATCGCGGCAGCCCCCTTGGCGTCGCGTTCGCGCCAGACCCGCCCGAAGCTGTCCAACCATTCCTGCACGATGTCAGCTGAGACACTCATCGGATCTTCCTCACTGTCTTGTCGGCCCGTCGTCGCCGGCGCATCCGCGGCGGGACTCGTGGCGTGGATGACACCAGTCTATGCGAACTCGCCAGATTCGAATAGGATTATACAGACGGGCGTTGGCCGACGGAGAGGATGTAACTCGACATGGCACGCACTCGCGAGCGCCGGGACGAGGGGACTGACCAGTTCGACGACTTGTACTGGGAGCCCCGATCGGAGGTGATCGTCGAAGACGACGCGTTCCTCGAGAAGATCGTGGCCGGCGCGGAGCTGCCGGTCCTGCTGGCCGCGATCGCGGCCGTACTCCGCGACACCACCTTCCTGCCGGCGGACCTGATGCCCCCGCTGACTCCCATCGACACGGAGCCACATCCACACGGTGACATGACGGCGGATCAGCGGCAGAAGGCGGCCGCGCTCGCGCTGACGGGGCTGCGGCGGATACGCGAGCAGAAGATCGATTCCGTCGCGATGCTGCCGGACTCGACCGTGCGCGAGATCCTCGGCTATCTCACGGGTGGTCGCGACGAGTGGGCCGACATGCTCACGCACGAGCTCGACATCGCGGAGCGCAAGGGCGGACGGCCTGGCTGGCACTTCGACGGAGTGGCGCGGGGGCGCGCGTTCTCGACGCTCATCATCGGCGCGGGAGTCGGCGGCATCGCGGCGGCCTACCGGTACGCGCAGGCCGGTGTCCCCTTCGTCCTCGTCGAGGCCGGCACGACCGTGGGCGGGACGTGGGCGAAGAACACCTATCCTGGTGTCCGTCTCGACACGCCGACCTTCGGCTACTCCTACTCCTTCGCCCAGCGGGGCGACTGGCCCCATCAGTTCGCTCGAGGCGGCGAGATCCTCGACTACCTTCGCGACGTCGCCGACCGTGCCGGGATCACGAACGAGATCGAGTTCTCGACCCGCCTCGTGCGCCTGCGATGGGACGAGCAAGCACGGCTGTGGGAGGCCACGACGCGCGGCGCCGACGGGACCGAGCAGCTGCGGCGGTTCTCCGCCGTCGTCAGTGCGCTGGGGCAGCTGGACCGGCCGAACATCCCGGAGATCGCCGGTGCGCAGCTGTATCGCGGCGCGGCCATGCACACCCAGGAGTGGGACCACGACGTCGACATCACGGGCAAGCGGGTGGCCGTCATCGGTACCGGCGCGAGCGCGTATCAGGTCGTGCCGGCGATTGTCGGCGAGGTGGACTCGCTCGTCATCTTCCAGCGCAGCGCGCCTTGGATGCTGCCGGCACCCAACTACCACCACCGCGTCACGGACGCCTTCACCTGGCTGCGGCGCAAGGTGCCGCATTACGTGCAGTGGTACCGGCTGTGGGTCATCCTCACTGGGATCCCGGGCAGAGCGCACACGGTGACGGCTCAGGAGAACTGGGCGGGCGCCCCCGCGAGCGTCTCCCCGAAGAACCAGGAGCTGAGGGAGTACCTCACCGCCCGCGTCGAGGAGCAACTGGAAGGCAGACCCGACCTTCTCGAACGAGCGATTCCGAGCTATCCGCCGGGCGCGAAGCGAATGCTCCGTGACAACAAGGTGTGGGCCGCCGCGTTGCGGTCGGCGAAGACGACGCTCGTGACGGAGGGAATCGAACGGTTCACCGAGACGGGCATCGTCGACGCGGCCGGCCAGGAACACGAGGTCGATGTCGTGGTGTATGCGACCGGTTTCAAGCCCTCCGACTATCTGGACGAAGTCGAGGTCATCGGTCGCGACGGCCGCGAGATCCACGATTTCTGGGATGGCGACGCACGCGCTTACAACGGCATCACCGTCCCGGGGTTCCCCAACTTCTTCCTCGTCTACGGCCCCAATGTCGGTGGCGTCGTCGCGGGAAGCCTGCATTTCATGCTCGAACGCGCCGTGGAGTATTCGTTGTCGGCGGTTCACGAGATCCTGAGCAGGGGGATCGCCGCGATCGATGTGCGCCCGGAGGCGCTCGACCGTTTCGTCGCGTGGGTGGACGAGGGCAATCGCAAAATGGCGTGGGGCCAACCCTACGTGCGTACGTGGTACCAGAACGGACATGGCCGGGTATCTCAGATCTGGCCGTACACCAACGTCGAGTACTGGGACATCACCGAGTCGGTCAACGAAGACGATTACGAATTCCTGTGAGACGGGATAATGGAATGGCACCAATCGAGCGGGCCCAGACCACGTTCGGTGGGCTGGAGACGAGTTACCTGGCCGCGGGAAACCGCGGCGCGCGACCGGTCGTGCTCCTGCACGACGGGGCGTGGGGCGGATCGGCGGAAGCAAGCTGGCGTGACGTGATCCCGATCCTGGCCACACGTTACCGAGTGCTCGCACCGGACCTGTACGGCTACGGGCGTTCCAGCAAAATGGTCCAGCTCGACGTCGCTCCCTACGAGTTCAGGCTGCGCCAGGTCGCCGGACTGCTCGACGCGGTGGGGCTGGGCGCGACATCCGCGCACCTCGTCGGGAACTCCTTCGGCGGAGCCATGGCCCTGCGCGCGCCGACACTGCCGTGGTGTGCGTGGCGCGTGCGGTCGGCCGTGTCGATCGCGGGGACCGGAGGCCCCTATCGCACGAAGGAATCATTGGTGTCGCTGTCGCATTTCGACGGCTCCAGGGCGGACATGCTGCGTATCGTCCGCCTTCTCACCGGTGATTTCGACGGTATCGACAGCCACGTCGATCTCCGGATGCGGGATGTGAGCAACCCCGGTCACTATCGAGCGGTCGCGGCGGCCGGGCTGGCCACGCCGTTCAGTGCGGCCGCCAGGGCCGCGGACAGGTATCCGGAGAACCTCCGGGACGTGAAGGTTCCGCTCGCGCTCGTCAGCGGCGTGCGGGACGACCTCGTCGAACGGGACTGGGCGCGGAAGATCGCCCGGCATGCGCCTTCCTCTTCCGTCCACGAGATCGGGGCGCGACATTCTCCCAACATCAGCGACCCCGAGACCACCGCGAGGTTGCTCCTGGAGATACTGGAGACGTTTGATCACCAGGCTCCTGAGCGCGGCGAAGCGCTGAGCCTCGAGGACAGCTCCATAGGAGGGCCGAGATGACGAGGAGTGCAAGCACCTCCTCAAACGACATCTACGACCGGCTGAGGAATGCCCGGCTCTCTCCGGCGCAGCGACGGATCGCGCGCTACATCGTCGACCATCGCGACGCGGCGGCGTTCCTGACGAGCGAGAGCATCGCGCAGCAGGTCGGCGTCAGTCAGCCGTCGGTATCCAGATTCGCCACGGCACTGGGCTACGCCAGGTTCTCCGACTTCAAACGCGCCCTGCAGAAGTGGGCGCGTTTGGAGATGTCCACGCTCGCGCCGGAGACCGTGGACGCGAGTCCCCTCGACGAGGCGATCAGCGCCGAGATCGCGAACCTGCAGTGGCTGGGCAATTCGGCCGGTCTCGGGGAACAGATCTCCCGAGTCGGCGCCGCCATCATGTCGTCGAAACCGCTTCCAGTCGTCGGGCTTCGAGTGTCCCGCTCGTTCGCGGAGCACTTCGCCTATCTCGGCGCGAAGGTCCATTCCGAAATCTCCGTGATCGACCGGGGAGACACCCAGGCGAAAGAGATTCTCGCCCGGGCACACGGCCAGGGTGCTACCTGGTGTCTGTTCTTCATTCTTCCCCGCTACCCCCGCGAGGCGTGCGAGCTCGTGCGCGACGCACGAAAGATCGGGCTGAAGGTCGCGGTGCTCAGCGACGAGTCGTTCGCGACGGTAGGGCACGAGGCCGACGAGCTCATCACGGTCCGGCTCGCCAGCGGTTTACTGTTCGACACTTCGGCCGCGGTCAACATCATGTCGAGCGCGTTGCTTCATGCGATGGCCGATTCCAGTCCCAGCAGTTCGCAGGACGGGCTCGAGCGCTTCGAGCGGCACGCTCTCGATCTCGACGTGTTCGAGGCCTGAAAGCCTCTCGATCGTCGACGGGATCGCCTCACTCGCCGTGCGACGCGGGCGCGGTACTCGTCGGGTCGTCGGAGACCCTGACGATGAGTTTGCCGAAGTTCTTGCCCTGAAGAAGCCCGAAGAACGCCTCGGCGGCGTTCTCGATGCCGTCGACGAAGTCCTCCCGGTACTTGAGGCTTCCGCCGGCAAGCCAGCCCGAGACGTCGCTTTGGAACCGCTCGTAGTGCGTCGCCACGAAATCTCGCTGGGTGAATCCTCGGACCAGCAGCCGCTTGGTGTTGATGGCGTTCATGAGCAACGGGAGCCGATCGGGCCCCGCCGGCGGGTTCGTCTGATTGTATTGCGAGATCAGACCGCAGACCGGGACGCGCGCGAAGTCGTTCAGGTGATCGAACACCGCGTCCCACACCGCACCGCCGACATTTTCGAAGTAGATGTCGATGCCGTGCGGGACAGCCGCGCTCAGATCGTCCGCGAAACCGGGTGAGCGATGGTCGATCGCGACATCGAAACCCAGTTCCTTCAGCCAGGTGACCTTCCTCGGCCCGCCCGCGATCCCGACAGTGCGCGCGCCGTGCAACCGCGCGATCTGCCCCACCATGGAGCCGACCGGCCCGGCCGCGGCCGCCACCACGAGTGTCTCGCCAGGGCGCGGGCGGCCGATCTCGGTGAGACCCACGTACGCGGCGAAGGCCGGCATCCCCAGCACGCCCAAGGCGGTCGAGATGGGCGCTTTGCCCGGGTCGATCCGGCGCAGCAGCCGGGCGTCCTCGACGGCATGCGTCTGCCACCCGCAATGCGCCAGCACGATGTCCCCGGGAGTGACCAGCGGGGAGGCCGATTCCAGCACTTCGCAGACCGTCCCCCCTTCCATGACCTCGCCGATCCCGACCGGCTTCGCGTACGACCTGCCGGCGTTCATCCGGCCGCGCATGTACGGGTCCAGGGACAGGTAGATCGTGCGCAACAGCGCCTGGCCCTCCTGCACGGCAGGCACTTTCCGCACTTCGAGGCGGAGGTTTCCGGGAACGGGCGCACCGCTTGGGCGGGAAGCGAGGACGACGGCCGTCGTGTGGGTCATGGCGAAACCATACGCGCAAGGTTGCCCCGACTGCATGGGGTGTATACGGTGACCGTGCTTGCTGAATGAATTTCTGCATTGGCGCGCGCTCACCGCGACGAAGTAGAGGAGACCGATCACCATGACCACCATCGCCATCAGCGGCGAGCGTTTGAGCCTCGACGCGCTCCGGCCTGTCTACCGGGGCCCCGTCAAGGTGGAGCTCACTCAACAGGCACTGGAAAACGTCCGGCGAGGACATCAGGTCATCCTCGACGCGATCGGCCGCGGAGATGTCGTGTACGGCGTGAACACCGGTTTCGGGAAGCTCGCGGACCGGCGGATCTCCCCCGGTGATCTCGCGGAGTTGCAGCGGCGGTCGGTGCTCTCACACATGGTCGGGGTGGGTGACCCACTGCCCGACGAGATCGTGCGCGCCATCCTCGTCGTCAAACTCATCGGACTCGCGAGGGGCCACTCCGGCGTCCGCACCGAGATCACGGAAATGCTGGCGGCGCTGATCAACGCCGACGTGCTGCCGGTCGTCCCCGCCCAGGGATCGGTGGGCGCGTCCGGAGACCTCGCACCGTTGGCACACCTGGCCGGCGCGTTGATCGGCGAGGGCCGGGTGCGGATCAATGGAGTCACATACACCGCCGCAGAGGGACTCGCCAAGGCCGGGATCACGCCGGTGGTGCTCGGCCCCAAGGAGGCCGTGGCCCTGCTCAACGGTGTTCAAGCCTCCACTGCCATTGCCCTGCGCGGGTTGTTCGGGGCCGAGGCGGTGTTCAACGCCGGACTCGCCGCGGGGGCACTCACCCTGGAAGCGACGGCGGGCCGGCAGGTGGTGCTCGACGACCGCATCCAGCAGATCCGCGGGCACGACGGGCAGATCCGCGTCGCGGGCGCCCTGCGGCGCCTGGTCGAAGACAGCCCGGTGCTCGGCATCGAGTTCGAGGGACGCCGCCTGCAGGACCCCTACTGCCTGCGTTGCCAGCCGCAGGTGATGGGCGCGGCACTCGACCTCCTCGCGTTCGCGGCGCGCACGATCGAACAGGAGATCAACGCGGTCTCCGACAACCCGCTGATGTTCCCCGACGACGGTGCCGTGCTCTCGGGCGGGAACTTCCACGGGCAGCCCATCGCCTACGCGGCGGACATCATCGCCATGGCGATCTGCGAGATCGGCTCCATCTCCGAACGTCGCCAGGCGATGCTGATGGACTCCTCCATGAGCGGGCTGGCGCCCTTCCTGGTGGAGAACGCGGGACTGAACTCGGGGTTCATCATGGCCCAGGTCACCAGCGCCGCGCTCGTCGCGGAGAACCGCGCCAAGGCGACCCCGTGCAGTGTGGACAGCATCCCCACCTCCGCGGGCCAGGAAGACCACGTGAGCATGGCCACCCACGCCTCCCTGCGACTGGGGCCGATGGTGCGCAATGCGGCCTACATCGTCGCGATCGAACTGTTGTGCGCCGCGCAGGGGCTGGACCTGCGCAATGAAGGCCGCGCGGCGCCCGCCAATCGCCCCACCTACGGGCTCGTCCGTGCCAATGCCGACTTCCTCGAAGACGACCGGATCATGGCGGGCGAGATGGAGGCCATCGCCGCGGAAGTCCTCGACGGGGTCTTCGTGGACATCAGCGGGGTGCCGCTCGGCGCGGTGAACTGAGGGGGCCGGTCGCACCGTCGTCACGACTGTGGCGGCATGCCGAAGGGGGTGGGCACACCGGGGTGCCCACCCCCTTCGGCATGTCCGCGGCCGTGGATGACCGGAAGGCGCCGCGCCGCACGGGCCGGCGCGAGGCCCTGGGTTACAGCCGCGAAACAGCTTGACGACGTGCGAAACCAGGGCTTGCCCAGCTGCATATCGATTGATACATTCACCGACACACATGAATAGTCTTGTTCAACACACCCGTCGTCCCCACCCGTATTAGGAGCCAGCGATGCCCAACTCCGGTGCGCTCGTAGCCACGTTCTCGTTAGTAGCCGCCACGGCACTGCTTGTTTCCGGCTGCGCGTCCGGGACCACGTCGCCCAGCGCGGACCAGACGCCCAGCGCCCAGGTCATTCCGGGATTGCACGACCAGCTTCCGCAGCAGGTTCGCGACTCGGGTGTGCTCATGGTCGCGACAGATCCTCAGTACCCGCCGTGCGACTTCACCAACGACTCCGGTCAGATCGACGGCTTCAACCACGATCTCCTGATGGCGATGGCCCCGCGGCTGGGGGTCAAGATCCAGCAGGAGGCGATCTCGTTCGACGGTCTGCTGCCCGGAGTCCAAAGTGGCCGCTTCACCGCTGCCATGGAATGCATCACCGACAACGTGGAGCGCGAGAAGACGGTCAAGTTCATCGACTACGCGTACGCGACGAAGAGTGTCCTCACCAGCTCGAAGAACAACAAGGGCATCACCAAGAACCCGCTGAGTGTCTGTGGCCTGCGCGCGGGCGTGCAAACCGGCACGGAGTTCGTCACCGACGTGGAGCTGTTCACGAAGAACTGCAAGACGGCGGGACGCGCACCGGTGCAGGTGACCAACTTCCCGTCCGCCGGCGACCAGAACACCGCCCTGCAGTCCGGCCGGATCGACTTCGCCGTGACCAACACCGCTACCGGAGCGTGGCAGGCGAAGGTGTCCAACAAAGCATTTGACGTCGTCCCCAACCCACTGCTGTCACGCACCTATGTCGGCATTGTCGTCGCGCCCGATGCCGACAGCACCGCTCAGGCGTTACTCGGTGCACTCAACGCGATGGTCAAGGACGGCACCTACGACAAGGTCATGGCGAAGTGGGACATCAAGGAGGACGGGCTGAACGAGCCCGGCATAAACCTGGCAACGACTCGTCCGCTGACGCTGCCGCAGCCGTGCGGAGCCTGCGGGTTCTGATCGAGGCGACGCCGACGACATCGGGCGTGGAGCGTTACCGATCGGAACAGTCCCTTCTATTCCTGCGCGACGCGTGATGCGGAGAGCGCCCGGTGGACCGTCGCGCATGTCCGGCCGCAGGTAATCGAGCGGCGTCCATGCCGTCTCGTCCGGCACTCGATCACCTGCTCACGAGACAACGAGAGGACGGTGCACCGTGGCCGATCCGACGGCGAACGCCGAGGTGAGAGACCCCCACGCAAAGCCCATTCCGCGCAGGCACACGAGTTACTGGATCAGCGGAGTGGTGGCGACCCTGCTGGCGGCGAGCATCGTCTACGGTTTCGCGACCAACGAAAACATGGGATGGCCCGTGTTCGCGCGGTACGCCTTTTCCGATCCCATCCTGCAAGGCATGTGGGTTACGATTGAGCTGTCGCTCATCTCCCAGGTTTTCGCGGTCCTCATCGGCTGCCTGCTGGCGCTGCTCGGCGAGTCCCGCAACCCGGTGTTCCGCACCCTCGTGCGAGCGTATGTGGGCCTTTTCCGCGGACTGCCGCTCCTGATTCTCCTGCTCATTTGCTTCAACGCGGCATTGTTCATCCCGCGAGTGGGCATCGGTGGGTTCAGCTGGGACACCAATACCCTCATCACCGGCTTCACAGCGGCGATCATCGGACTGTCACTTCATGAAGGCGCCTTCATGGTGGAGATCATCAGGGCGGGCTTCATGTCGGTTCCCGACGGTCAGCGAGAGGCGGCCCACAGTCTGGGGATGAAACGAGGACTCATCATGCGGACAATCGTGATCCCCCAGGCGATCAGGGTGATCATTCCGCCGACGGGCAACCAGTTCATCAGCCTCCTGAAGGCGAGCGCGCTCGTCGCCGTCATCGGTGGCGGCGATCTGCTCACGCGTGCCCAGCAGATCTACGGCTCCAACTTCCAGGTCATCCCACTGTTGATGGTGGCCGGCTTCTGGTACCTGGTGCTCGTCACGCTGGCGACCTTCGGCCAGCACTTCCTGGAGAAGAAGTACTCCCTGTCCGGAGGCCCCCAGAAGAATCCCGTCAAACCTCGTCTCGCGGAGGCGCCCGAATGAACCGGCAACCCCTCGTCACCATCCGCGACGTGGTCAAGCGTTTCGGCGATGTGGAGGTCCTCAAGGGGATCGATCTCGAGGTCATGCCCGGCGAAGTGCTCTGTCTCATCGGGCCTTCCGGGTCCGGCAAGAGCACCCTGCTTCGCTGCGTGAACTATCTCGAGCAGAGCGACAGCGGCTACATCCGCGTGGCGGACCAGTTCGCCGGCGCCGTCGTCAAGAACGGTGAGCTGCACGAGGCCAGTGAGTCGGAGATCGCCAGGTACCGCCAGCGCATCGGCATGGTGTTCCAGCACTTCAATCTCTTCCTTCACCTGACCGCGCTCGAGAACGTCACGATCGGGCTCGTCAAGGTCCGCCGCCTCGCCAAGAGCGACGCGGTCGAGCGAGCCAAGGCCGCCTTGGCGGACGTAGGACTCGAGCACCTGCAGAATTCCTACCCGCGTCACCTTTCGGGCGGACAGCAGCAGCGTGTGGCCATCGCCCGCGCGCTGGCCATGGAGCCCACGCTGATGTTGTTCGACGAGCCGACCAGCGCCCTGGACCCCGAACTGGTCGGTGAAGTGCTCTCGGTCATGCGCCGCGTGGCCGAGGGCGGCATGACGATGATCGCGGTCACCCACGAGATGCGGTTCGCTCGCGACGTCGCGGACCGCGTCGCGTTCATGGATCAGGGCCGGATCGCGGAGATCGCGCCGGCCAGGCAGCTCATCGATTCGCCGAGTTCCGAACGGACCAGGCACTTTCTCAATCACGTGAGGTGACGCCAGTGCTCGAACAAGGGCGCGGACGCGACGCGCCGGGCCCGTCCATGACCGCGGTCGACCGGCGAAGATCGCAGGACCAGGTCGTGGCCGGCCCGGCCCTCACGTTCACCGATCCGGTCGGTCCCGCCGGCGCGACTCACCTCGTGCTCGGGCACTCGCTGGGCACCTCCGCTGCGCTGTGGGCGGCTGCCGTCCCGCTGCTGGCGCGGTCGTTCCGGGTCATGTGCTGGGATCTGCCCGGACACGGTCATTCGCCTGCCGCGAGACAGGCGTTCACGATCGGCGACCTGTCCGACGGGATCGTGGCGCGCCTGGAGGCGCGCGGTGTGTCGAGCTTCCTCTATGCCGGTGTCTCGATCGGCGGCACGGTGGGACTCGACCTGGCACTGAGGCACGCCGACCGGATCGTCGCGGCCGCGATCGTCTCGTCAGGGGCGCGCGTGGACTCCCCCGCGGCGTGGGCCGAGCGCGCGGCATCGGTGCGAGCGAGTGGAACCGGTTCTCTCGTGGCCGGCTCGTTGCGGCGTTGGTTCGCTCCGTCGACCTGTGCACTGCACGCCGACAGGGCTGATCGCCTGCTTCGCGCGCTCCGCGATACAGACGACGAGAGCTATGCGCGCGCCTGTGAGGCGCTCGCCGACTACGACGTCACGGCGAGGCTTGCGCAGGTGGCGCCGCCGGTCCTGGCGTTGTGGGGACAGTATGACCAGCTCGTGCCCGAACGATGGTCGGCGCAGATCGCGAGGGGTGTGCGGCGCGGTGCCGTGCGGTGCGTGCCGGATGCGGCGCACGCCTGCCCGCTGGAGCAGCCCGAGACGGTTGCCGATCAGCTGACCACGTTCTTCGGCTCGGTCTGCCAGCCCCGGCCCGGCACCGACCGCTCGCCCGCGGGAAGGGGAGATGACATGTAGCGCCATGGTGCGTCGATCACCACTTCGAAAACCCCGTGAGAAAGACGACTCCTTGACAGAAATGGCCCTGACAGCGCCCATGCCGACCAACCACGTCCGTGACCGCATTGACATCGACCGACGACACGCGCGATCTTCGCGCAGCCAGGTGAGAGGGGCGAGTCGTGTCGGTGCTTGAAAGGCTGGAGGAGATCAGTGGGATCGGTCGCGATCCCGTGCGCGGGGGATATTCGCGTCACCTGCTCGAGCCGGCCGAGTTGGCACTGCGTGACTGGTTCCGCCGCTCGGCGCGGGAGCTCGAGCTGGCCGTCGAGGTGGACGGGAACGGCAACCTCTGGGCGTGGTGGGGCGATCCTGGACCCGGTGTGATCGCAACGGGAAGCCACCTCGACTCGGTCCCCGGCGGGGGCGCCTACGACGGTCCCCTCGGTGTGGCGAGTTCCTTCGAAGCGGTGGCGCTCCTGCGCGCGGAAGGCTGGCGTCCCGCGCGCCCGATCGCGATTTGCGCCTTCAGCGAGGAAGAGGGATCACGCTTCGGCATGCCGTGCCTGGGCGCGCGGCTGCTCGCCGGCGAGATCACCCCGGAGGCGGCTTTGGCCCGCGTCGACAGTGGCGGTGTCACGCTCGCGGACGCGTGGCGGCAGGCGGGTATGGATGTGTCCCGGATCGGTCCCGATCGTGACCGCGTCGCCCTATTGGACACGTTCGTCGAACTACACGTCGAACAGGGCCTCGACCTGGAAGAGCGCGGTCTGCCGCTCGCCGTCGCCTCGGCGATCATGGCACACGGCAGGTGGCGGCTGACGATCTCCGGCGAAGGCAATCACGCGGGCACCACTCCCATGCCGGGACGGCGCGACCCCGTCGTCGCAGCATCGGCGGCGGCGCTGGCCGTTCGCGACGTCGCGCTGGAGCACCCGACGGCCCGCGGTACGGTCGGCCGCATCGCGGTCACGCCGAACGGGACGAACGTGATCGCCTCGCGCGTCGACGCGTGGCTCGACATCCGCGCCCACTCCGACGCGCAGGTGCGTGCCCAGCTGGACTCGACCGTCGCGTTGATACGGAAATGCGTGGCGGCCGAGGGTTGCGTCCTCGATGTCCGTGAGGAGTCGTTCTCGCCGCTGGTCGCGTTCGATCAGCCACTGACCGAGCGTATTGCCGGCGTGCTCGGTGGGGCACCGTCCATCGCGACCGGTGCCGGCCATGACGCCGGTGTGCTCTCCGCGTACCTCCCGGCCGCGATGATCTTCGTGCGGAACCCGACCGGCGTATCCCACGCACCGGGTGAGACCGCGCGCGACGAAGACTGTGAAGTGGGCGCCCGGGGACTGGCCGCCGTCCTGCGTGACCTCGCTGGGAAGCCGATCCCATGACCGCCGTCGACCGGTTCTACCACTGCGGATTCGCGCTCGTCGACGGAGTGTTCCTCGAACAGGTGCGGTTGCGAGTCGTAGGCGGGGAGATAGCGGAGGTGGCAGTCGGGGTGTCGCCCCGGCCAGGCGACACCCCGCTCGGCGTGGTCGTCCCCGGATTCGTCAACGCACATTCCCATGCGTTCCACCGTGAGCTGCGCGGCCGCACCCACGCCGATGGCGGCGACTTCTGGCAGTGGCGCCACCGGATGTACCGGACCGCCGCTCGCCTGACCCCGGACAGCTATCGCGACCTGGCTGCGCGGGTGTTCGCGGAGATGCGCGACGCCGGCTACACCGCGGTCGGCGAATTCCACTACGTCCACCATGATCGGAATGGCGAGCCGTATCCCGGTCATGCCATGGAACTCGCGCTCGCCGACGCCGCCGCGTCGGCCGGCATCCGGCTCGCGCTCCTCGACACGTGTTACCTGCGGGGTGGCGTGGGGCAGCCGCTCGGCGCCGAACAGCGGCGGTTCGGGGACGCCGACGTGCACAGGTGGCTGGCACGGTGGCATGCCCTGCGGGACACGCTCGCCGGCAGCGGACGAGGACTGGTCACGCTGGGTGCGGCGATCCACTCCGTGCGAGCCGTGTCGCGCGACGATCTCGCCGTGATCGCCGACGGACTGCCTGCGGACGTGCCCGTGCACGCGCATGTATCGGAGCAGCCCGCGGAGAATCAAGCCTGCCTGGACAGCCACGGCTTGACGCCGGTCGGGCTGCTGTCCGCGCACGGGCTGCTGTCCCCACGGTTCTCGGCCGTGCACGCGACGCATCTCACCCCCGACGACATCCGCCTTCTCGGTGAGGCCGGCGCGACGATCGTCATGTGCCCCACGACCGAGGCCGACCTCGGTGACGGGATCGGCCCTGCTCCCGAACTGCTGGCCGCGGGGGCGTGCCTGGCGATCGGGTCCGACCAGCATGTTGTCATCGACCCGTGGGAGGAGCTCGGCCGCCTGGAGCTCGACCAGCGACTGCGGTGTCGACGCCGTGGGATCTTCACTCCGGAAGCGCTGTGGGGGGCCGGCACGGCAGGAGGCCACCGCTCACTCGGGTTGCCGCGGGTGCGGCGGCAGTCGCCGGGGCTGGTCGTCGGCGAGCCGTTCGACGCGATGGAGATCGACCCGGCGACGTCGCGGACGCGAGGTGCTCATTTGCGCCAGCTCCCGCTGGTCGCGCGCGCGGCGGACGTCACCGCGACGATCGTGGGCGGTCGGCTCACCCGGCCTCGGCGCTGAGCCAGCCGCCGGACGGCCCATCCGCGCCTGCCGTGGCATGGCGTTGGCGCACCGGGTCCGTGTTCGGTCCGGCGGCGTACGACGGGATTCCGCGAAGGCTCACCCCCTCCGTTTGGCGGCGACTTCGCAGGTAAGGCGGGTGAGCCGCTGGACGTAGTCGTCGTCGGAGCGGGCCAGCGGGACGAGGACCGCCAGCACGCCGACGAGCGTGCGCTGCCGGTATACCGGCGCGGCCACGGACCAGGATTCCTCCGTCGACTCGCGGGCGCTGTAGGCGTGGCCTCGCTCCCTGATCTCGGCGCACAACGCCTTTCCCTCCGGGCCAAGGTAAATCGGGCTGCGCTCGCCGGGAAGGCGGACGCCGGACCAGCCTGCTGGATTCCGCGGACTCGATGCACAGCCGGTCGTCACCGGCGCCACGAAGAACGCGTCCGCCCGCGCACGCAGGTCTCCCACAGTCTGCATGGCGATCGACCGGATACCGGCCCACAGGTCGGTCGCGGAGATCAGCTCGGGGCCGGGAATGTAGGCGCCGTCGGTATCCTGGCTGACATAGCCGGTGGATTTCAAGATGCCGAGCAGGCGGGAGGCCGTCCTCAGGCTGACCCCGGAATGTCCGGCCAGCGCGGTGAGCGTCTTCGGGCCCCGCGCGACCGCGGACAGCAGCGACAGCACCCGGGTCACCGACCGGACCCCCTGCCCGTTCGCACCTGGTTTTCGGTCCCGACAAGCGAAGGCCCATCGTGGCCAGGACCAGGTCGATTTCTTCGCGCAGGGCAACCACGTCGTGTTCCTGGCCGTACACGAGCACGACGAGGTGAGTAGCCGGGCGGGATCGCACCGCCCGGCTCTCGCAGAACCGGACTTGAACCTCTCGACTCATCCGGCTCCCATTGCCCAGCCGTCAGGACGGGCGCCGAGCCGCCAGTGCGCGAACAGGCGGGGAGATCGCCGGGCGATCTCGGCCAGCCAGGTCATTGCGCGGCGTTCTCGGCGTTTGAGCCGTTTGTATTTCCGGCAGGCCCACCGCATGAGGTGCCGGTTGAGCCTGCGGAGGAAGTAGAGCAACCTAGACTTGTAGAAGCGCCCGTAGTAGTTGATCCATCCCTGCACGACGTTGTTGAACATCCGCGCAAGGTCATCGAGGGACTTGTCACTGCGTTTGGCCAGATGCCAGGAACGGATCTCCCGGCCCATCGCCTTCATCGCGTCCGTGCTGACCGCGGGCAAGAACGACACGAAGTGCGTGCCGCGCTTGTTTCTGGCCAGCCGCGGACGGAACTCATACCCCAAGAACGTGAACTTCTCGTGCTCGTGAGAGCCGGTGCGGTCCGCGTCCTTGCAGTAGACGATGCGCGTCTTGTCCGGATGCAACTCCAGACCGACCCTCGCCAGCCGGGCAGCGATCGCGTCCCGCACCAGGCGGGCCTGCGCTTCGCTGGGGCAGTGCACCACCGCGTCATCGCAGTACCGTTCGAACCCGATGTTCGGGAACTCCCGCACCATCCAGGCATCGAACGCGTAGTGCATGAACAGGTTCGCCAACAGCGGCGAGATCGCCGATCCTTGCGGAGTCCCACGATCCCGGGCGACCAGTGTGCCGTCCTGCCGTTGCAGCGGAGCTTGAAGCCAGCGCTGCACGTAGAGCAGGATCCACTTCTGGTCAGTGTGGTGAGCGACCGCCTTGAGCACGAGATTCCAGGGCACCGTGTCGAAGAACGCCCGGATGTCGAGATCGATCACCCAATCCGCTCTCCAGCACCGCTTCCGGCACGTCCCCACCGCGTCCAACGCGGATTTTCCCGGTCGGTAGCCGTAGGAGTCCGGATGGAAGATCGGTTCGACCTTCGGCTCCAGATACATCCTCACCACCGTCTGGGCGACCCGGTCGGCCACCGTGGGAATGCCGAGAACGCGTACCCCTTTGCCTCCTGCTTTCGGGATCTCCACCGCTTTCACCGGCGGCGGGAAGTAACTGCCCGATGAGAGCCGGTTCCAAATCCGATACAGGTTCTTGTCCCGATCCTGCTCGAACTCGGCGATCGACTGCTCATCGACACCCGCCGCGCCCTTGTTGGCCTTCACCCTCTGAAAAGCTTCCCAGACCACAATCTTGTCGATCTGAAACGGCTTGTCCTGCTGCTTCGGTCCGCTCACCTGGCTCCTCCCCGCACCGCCGGTTGACCACCAAGCGAACCAGGGCAACCCGTCCCCTTCGCTCCGCCCGCATTACCAGGCATCATCGCTACTACAAGACGGTCCGCCCGCCTGCCCCGCATCGGTACTCTCTCCCTCATAGTTTCCGCTATTCGGAATTCTCCCTCGCGCCGGCCAGCCCAACACCCGACCGACGCCATCGGAGCGAGGCGTTCCCACGTTCCACACCAGTGCCTGAACCGAGCTCGCGCCACCTTTATGCCGGTCACCATCAGGGCAGTAGACAGGTATCCCCCTGACTTATCCCAGGGCAACAACTGGACCCTGGTTTCGATGACGTCAATACGCTTTCGACACTTCATCAGTGGTTCACTCACGTTCGCCTTCCCGGCTCCCACCTGACGCATCACGTGCGCCTTTTCCGTCACGCTCACCACCACGGCTCATTCACCGCAGCAACTGACGGTGGTTTGGGACCTCCCCCTGCAGGGCGATCCCGGAGGGCCAACCTCCATCACCAGTGCAGCACCGCAACCATCGGTGCGATCTTCTACATCGCAACCTCCAGTCGCGTTCGTGGCACACAATCATCCGCGTACCGGATCAACCGATAGCTGGCCTGGCCACGCAGCCGTCGTTTGCGGCGCTCCCACTCGCGAGTCGCCGGACCACCCTCGACCTGGGCGAAGTACTCGTCCAGAATCGACAGAGCGATGTTGGCCAGCAGCGGCGAGAGAATGCCTCCCTGCGGAGTGCCGGTCTCGGTATTCCTGAATTGCCGATCGCCGTCCTCGGCCTACTAGGTATTTCGGGTGCTACCCGAGGTGGGCGTTCGCTAGTCCACCCGGGTGACTCCTGGCCGAACTTAGTGAAGCTCTTCCGGCTGCCGACGCAATGGCTACACTCAGCAGCCGAGGGAACACAGCATCAGTACACCCGTCATGGCGCAGTACGGCATGTGCTACCAGACCGGTGGGGGCCGGACGGTAGGGACGCGATGGCGGGTGAGCAGTGACAGGGAGGACGTGAGCGCAGGAATGGACGCCGCTGGGGCCCGGCGGGCGATAGTACGGCTCGACGACGCCGAGGATCGGCTACCCGAGCTGCTGTTCGCTCTGGTCACCCCAGCCGAGGGTGGTCAGCCTGGCGGTATCGAGTTGCGACGCACCGCCCGCCAGGAACTGGCTGTGGTCGCCTACTCCGCGATCGACCTGCTGGTGGGCGCCTGCGGCGCGGGACAACCGTGGGTGCAGATCACCCGCGACCGGCTGATGGCGTTCTGCGAAGACCTCGACGTCGGTGTCGTGGTGCTCGACGCGGTGCTGGATCTCGCACCGCGCTACCCGGAGGTCGACAGCCGCGAGCAGTCGCCCCTGGACACCCTGGAACCCCTGGAAGAACACAACGGGCTGCTCTACGTGCCCTCACGTCCAGTCCGCGAAGGCCAGTACGTCGTGGAACTGGAACTGCAACCTGACCGGCGTGGACGCCCAGTGATGCTGGCCTACACCACCCCGGAGCTGCTGGTGGTGGGCTGCGGGGAACACCAGCCATGGGTGGCGATCCACATGGACCACATGGCCGACGCCATCGAGGAATCCGGCGCCCACGGTGTCCTGCTCAACCCGGTCCTCGCCGAGGAGTCCCGACATACAGGGCCGGTGCAGGACTGGAACTCACGCTCGGCGATCGGAGGGGAATAAGGCATGAGCATGCCCTATGGGGAGAAGAACGGCGGCTACAGCTACACACCGGATGCGCTCAACGGGATCGTCGGGCAACTACACCACGGAGAGCAGCTGCTGGACCGAGTGGCCGCCCGCGCCGTGACCGGTGTCGATGCCGGGTTCTCCTCCGCAGGAGTCGGCGCGGCGCTGGCAGGCGTGATCCGGATGGCGACCGCAGCAGCCGGTGCGCTCGGCGGCTCCGCATCGAAGGTGCATGCCGCGAACGGGGCCTACGACGACATCGAGAACACCCACGCCGGACAACTCAAGCTCAACGACAAACGGGACTCCGACCCGGATACCCAGCGGGAAACGCACGTCCACGGCTGAAGGGGGAGAGCAGCATGGGACAAGCACTCAACACCACCGTCAACGGCAGCTCCAGCACCTGTGTCGCCGCCGCCGACTGGCTGCACACCGTGGTCGACGCAGGGCACCAAGCCGCGGGAAGCGTCCGGGGAGCACGCACCAGCGCCGAAGCCGGTTGGCACGGACCGGCCAGCAACGCCTTCCGGGAATCAATCGACCACGTCGACGTGATCGCCGACCAGATGGCCGACTGGGCAGGCCGCGGCGAACGTAGCCTGCGGGACTTCGCAGCATCACTGGACGCCGTGGTCGCCCGCATGCACGATGCGCTCGCCAAGGCCGCCGCCGGGAAACTGAACGTCCAGGGCCCGTTCATCGTTGAACCCGACCCGGTGTCGATGCCCCAGCCCGGCGCACCCGTGGAGGTCTGCACCGCGAACAACCTGCACGAGAAGATCGGCGTCTACGGCGGGGACATCAAGGCGTACAACGCACTCGTCGCCGACTACAACGCCAAAGTCGCCGTCTACAACGAGTGCAAAGCCATCGTCGACGCCGCCCGCACCACCGAAGGCAACGCCCACCACGCTCTCCAAGACACCCTCGTGCTGCCGGAAGGACCTGCGGTCTCGATCGACGGCTACAAGGTGGGCACCACCACCATCGCCCGCGTGAACGGCTACATCTCCTCGTTCGAAAACCCGCGCATGGAAAACCTGCTCAAGGCACAGCGCGCCGAGGGCAGCGCCCAGTTCTTCGAGAACTGGGCCAAGGGCACCCAGCTCACCATGACCGCCTCCGAGAAGGAACTACTCAAGTGGGCGGCCGACGAGTCCCGAGGCAACAAGGCCGACTACGAGACCCGGGCACAGCAGTTCGGGAAGTACGTCGAAAAAGTCCCCGAACCGGTCCGCAAGCTCATCTCCGCCTACCCCCGGCAAAGGTGCCGTGCACATACTGCCACCGGAAGCGGGGATCGGGCTCCGGACCGGTCAGAAGCTGCTCAAAGGCATGCCCTACGTCGGCAGCCTCATCACAGCGGGCAGCGAAGCGTGGAGCGCAGCCAAAGGCGAGCAGACCTGGGGCAAGGCCGTTGCCGACACCTCGGCACTGGTCGCAGGCGGCGCCCTCGGTGCCGCCGGAGCCAGCATGGCAGCCGGGGCAATCGCGGGCGCTCCGCTCGGGCCAGTCGGGTCTCTCGTCGTCGGCACAGTTGGCGGGATCGCTGGTGCCATCGGCGGTCAAGCCGTGGCCGATTGGCTGGTACCGAAGTGAGCGAAAGGCCACACCACATGACGAACGAGCCGCCGCCGGACAACGGATCCTCATGCCCAGACCGGCTACCGCTGCGTCCGGACCCGCAGAGCGGCGAGCCGTTCCCGCCGCATGGCTTGTCGTACGTCGGTGCCAAGCAACGCGATCCGGTCCTCGACCCCAACCGTGAGACCCGGCTCTCCTACAAGCCCGAACCACCCGCCGGGCTGGGACCGGTGCTGGCGTGGCACCGCGAAAGCCGCCGAGGGAAAGCCGTGCTGGTCCTGACCGGCATCGGACTCATGCTCGTGATCGTGGCTGGGATCTCGCTGTTGAGCGGTGATGGGCTTGCCGCGTTCGGATACTGGCAAATGTGGGTGCTCGTCGCTGTCGGCACCATCCTCATGGCGGGTCCGTTCAGCTACCTCACCTACGCCGCCGGGGCCGACTGGTTCATGGTGGAACGCTCGCGCTGGGGCGTGAAAAAGCGACTGTGGGTCGACCTGTACGAACTGAAGAAGATCGACGTGTCCTACGGCGGCACCACGTTCCACCTGTTCCTCTACGACAAGGACCTGGGCCTGTCCCGCAGTTTCGAGGAACTGCAACGGGATCGCCGTATCTGGGACCTCATCTACAACGGCATCCTCCACTCCGTCGCCGCTGGTGCCCAAGTCAGCCCGCAAGCCATCGGTGTGCTGAAACTCAACGAGACCCCCGCCCTCCGTCTCCGGGACAGCGCCCGGTCCTCTGGCGATGAGTGAGGAAGACGCTGACGCCGACGATGCTGAGACCGACGGCAAACCAGCCGCTCGTCGGGGAACGCCGTGGTCGCCATGTCGGTCACCTCCTCCGGCGGGTCGAGCCGGCGCAGCTTCTCGGCGAGTCGCCGCTCGCGGCGAAGCCGGTCGATCGCACGGTTCCGCGCGGTGGTGACCAGCCAGGCGCGCGGAACGTCCGGCACGCCGTCGACCGGCCACCGTTGCGCGGCGACGGCGAACGCCTCCTGGGCCGCGTCTTCAGCGACGTGTAAGTCGCCGCAGAAGCCCACAATCGTCGCGACGATGCGGGCCCACTCCGCCCGGAAGACGGCCGAGAAGTCCTCGCCGAACCCGGTCATTCGACGAGCGGCCGGATCTCCACCGACCCGCCGAGCCGGACGGCCGGAATACGCGCAGCCAGCTCCAGCGCCGAATCCAGATCGGGCGCTTCGACGAGGTAGAACCCGCCGAACACCTCCTTGGTGTCGGCGAACGGCCCGTCGGTGATCAGGCCGCCGGCGCGCAGCGTGGTGGCCGTGGACGCCGGGCGCAGCCGCTCCCCCGACCGCACCCGCTCGTCGTCGCGCAGCGCCACATACTCGGCGGTGATGGCGGCCCGTTGCGCCTCATCGAGACCGTCGTAGGCGCCGGGCCGTTCGTTGATCAGGAGTGCGTAGCGCATCGGTCGCCCTTCCGCTCGTATACCTGCCGCAGCACGCCCGCGCCGGCGTCTTCGCTGGAGACGAGTTCCAGGTCCAGCGGAGCGGTGGCGCCCTCGAACAGCCGCCTGCCCTTGCCGACGACCGTGGGGAACACCAGCAGCCGGAATTCGTCGACGAGATCGTGCGCGACCAACTGGTCGACGATCGTACCGCTGCCGGTGACCAGGACGTCCTGACGACGCAGCCGCTGGGTGACGGCCTCGATCAGGTCGCCGTCGAGCCGGGACGAGTTGGTCCATCGCCCGAGGTCGACGGGCGAGCGGGAGACGACGAGCTTCTCCATTGCGTTCAGGCGGCGGGAAAACTCGTCATCGCGGGTGGGGAAGATCCGGGCGAACAGCTCCCAGGTGGTGCGGCCCAGCAGCTTCACGCCGGTGTCGAGGACTGTGCCCAGGTGGAACTTGTCGCCGGAGACCGGGCCCGGACCGTAGCGGAACGCCCAGCCGCCGTGCGGGGTGCCGCCCGAGCCGTCCGGGTCCTCGACAATGCCGTCGAGCGTCAGGAACTCGGCAACGATGACCTTGTGCATGGAATCCTCCTCCGTCGGTGCTTTCGCCGGGTGGACGAGCGGCTACGGCGCCGGGGGACAGTCAGCCGCTGTGGTCTACGTCACATCATTCCCGGGCTGCTTCGGGAAGGGTGGCACGCGATTCCGGCCCGGCCTGAGCCAGCCGTTGTTCGACCCGGCGCAGCACGAGGCACTGGACCGGCGGGAGGTTCTGTTCACTCAGCTCATCCAGCAGCGCCTTCGCCCGCCGGTCGAGCCGCGGCGGCTCGCGCAGTTCCGCGGTCATCGGTTTCAGCAGGTCGGCCATATCGCCGACCAGCTTGGTGAGGTCGTCTTCGGGCGTGTCCGCGTCCAGGGCGTAGAGCCGCGCCGCGAGGGGAGCGATGGCAGGCGTGCTGGTGCTGAGCACGGCCATGAATTCGGCACGGCCGGCCTCTTCGAGCAGGTGCACGGCCAGCAACAGATGCTCGTGCTGGTGCCGGTTCATCGGGGGCTCCTGCACGCCGGGCGAGCGGAGCGCGGCGAGGTCTGGGGGCAAGTCCGGCGGGGAGCCGGTGCGGCGCAGCACGGCGATGCTTTCCCGCCGTGCGGTCAGCCGGTCGATCTCCGCGGCGGTCTTGCGGTCGAGTTCGTCCAGCAGTCGCTCGGCGGCGGCCGGATCGTCCAGCACCGCGGGGATGCCGGCCAGGGGGACGCCGAGGGCGGTCAGCCGGGTGATGCGCAGCAACCGGACCAGGTGGCCCACGTCGTACTGCCGGTAGCCGCCCGCCGACCGTGGCGGTTCGGGCAACAGCCCCATCTGGTGGTAGTGGCGCAGCATGCGGACGGTGACCCCGGCGACGTCGGCGAGTTCGCTACTGAGCAACGGTTCTCTCCTTCGACCGGTCACGGCACGCGGCGATGGCTTGTGATCTGGCTCACTTTAACGTTGACCCCGACGCGGCGTCGGAGTGTGTCGTCGTCGGCCTGGCACCGACGAAAGGATCCGCTGTGACCGACTCGGCCGAACGCGTCCAGCTCACCACAACCGACTACGCCCGCGCGGAACAGATGCTCGCGCCGTACCGGGCCCGGCTCGTGCCGCGGGCCGAGGTGGTCCCGCAATGGTCGGACGACGGGGCGCGATTCTGGTACGAGGCCGGGGGAAGCTACGTCCTGGTGGAGCCCGCGAAGAGCACCCGACGCGACGCGTTCGACCACGACCGGCTCGCCGCCGCGCTGTCCCGGGTGAGCGGGACGGCCGTCGAGGCCGACGACCTGCCGCTCACGTCGATCGAGTTCGAGGTCCCCGGCCAGGACCCCGACGTCATCCGCTTCTCGGCGTTCGACGCGCGCTGGGAATGGTCGGATCAGGCCGGGACCTGCACCCGGGTCGAGGACGACCCGGTGCCGTTGCTGCCGTGGGAGATCGCGTCGCCGGACCGGGCGTGGGTGGCGTTCCGGCGGGACGGCAACGTCTGGGTGCGCAGCCGGGACGGGGAGCAGGAGTTCGCACTCACCGACGACGCCGAGGAGCACTGGGACTACGGCGGAGTGGCCGAGGCCGCGACCAAGGTGAAGCTGCCCCTGCTGGGGATGATTTCGCTGCTCGTGGCGGAATGGTCGCCGGAATCCACCCGGTTGATCACCCACCGGATCGATCAGCGCGAGTTGCCCGAGCAGGTCCTCGTGGAATCCAGCCCGAAGGACGGCGGGCGGCCAGTGACCCACCGGGTGCGCTACCCGATGCCCGGCGACGAAGCGCAGCCGACGATGACGTGGCACGTGCTCGACGTGCGCACCAAGGAGAACCTGACCGTCCCGGGCGAACCGGAGGTCCTGGGCACTCCCTACACCCTCCAGCGCCGGTGGTGGTCGGGAGACGGCGAGATCGTGCATGTCCTGTACCAGTCCCGGGACGGGCGCACCCTCGAACTGCGCCGCTTGGACCCCGCAACCGGCGCGACGAAGACGCTGATCACCGAGACCGCCGAGACCCGCGTCGATGCCTCGCCGTTCCTGCACGTGTCGCCGCTGGTGCGCTTCCTGGACTCGGGGGAGATCCTGTGGTGGTCCCAACGCGACGGGTGGGGACACCTTTATCTCTACTCGGCCGAGGGCGAGCAGCTCGGGCAGATCACCGAGGGACCCTGGCTCGTCCGCGAGGTCCTGCGGATCGACGAAGACCGCCGCCGGGTGTGGTTCCTGGCCTGCGGACTGAGCGAGGACCCCTACGTCCGCCAGATCTGCCGGGTGGATCTCGACGGTGGCGAGTTCGCGCGGATCACCGAGGACGAACTGGACCACGACGCGATCGCCCCGCCCAACGGCGAATACCTCGTCGACCGGGCCTCCACCATCGCGCTTCCGGCCCGCTCCCGGGTGCTCGGCGCCGAGGGTGAGGTATTGGTCGAACTGGAGGCCCCGGACACGTCCGCGCTGGAGGCAGCCGGGTGGAGCCCGCCCGAACGATTCCAGGCGCTCGCCGCCGACGGGCACACCCCGATTTACGGGCTGCTGTGGCGCCCGCACGGCTTCGACCCGGCGCGGCGGTACCCGGTCGTGGATCACACCTATCCCGGACCCAACATTCAGCGGGCGGCGCCGGGGTTCCGCAACCTGTTCACCGGTGAGGCCGAGGCACTGGCCGCGCTCGGATTCGCGGTCGTCGCGGTCGACGGCCGGGGAACTCCGTTGCGCAGCAAGGCTTTCCTCGACCACTCCTACGGCGACCTCGGCATGGCCGCGGCGCTGGACGACCACGTCGCCGCCATTCGCGAACTCGGCCGGCGCCACGCCTGGCTCGACACCGACCGGGTCGGCATCACCGGCCACTCCGGTGGCGGATTCTTCACCGCCCGGGCCCTGCTGACCCACCCCGAGTTCTACTCGGTGGGGGTCGCCCAATCCGGCGCCCACGACTTTTCGATCTACCTGCCGTTCTGGGTCGAGCACAATCACGGGGAAATCACCGAAGACAATCGCCGGGCACTGATCAACACCCTGTCAGCCGCGAACCTGCGCGGCAAGCTCCTCCTGATCGACGGCGAGCTGGACGACAATGTGCTGCCCTACCAGAGTTTGCGCCTGGTCAACGCACTCATCGACGCCGATGCCGACGTCGACATGCTGCTCATCCCCGGCGTCGAGCACAGTTTCCACGGCCGCCACCACTACGTCACGCGGCGTACTTGGGACTACCTCGTGCGCCACTTGCACGGCACGGAACCGCCGTCCTACCGCGTCGCGCCGTTCCCGCCGAAGCCGATCTGGGCCATCCAGCCGAGTTGAGCAGGTGGATCGCGGCCTCACCGCCACCGACCAACCCCAAGCACCACCACCGCTGCGGCAAGCCCTGCGCACCCTCAACCACCACGTCGACGACTACATCAACCACGCCCGCCTCAAGCCCGCACCCTGAAACTTGACACAAATACGAAGAACTCATCAACCAAGTTGATCTAGGCCAGGCAGGCAAACCGCGTCACATTGCGGCTGCGGAGTCATGTGGCCGCATGGCGCGCAGCATTGTCGACTGGCACCCGTTCCTGATTCCAGACATCGTGCGCACTCGTGCCTATGCCGAAGCTGCGCTCCGCCTCAGTGCGTTCCCTCGCGAGGCCGTGAATGAGGACCTGCTCAACACGCGGACGCTGGCCGCCGTGGGTGACCTTCACGAAAACGCAGACGTCGCTATCTTAATCGGCGAGCGAGCGATCACGCATACCATCGGCGATCCGCTCCTCGCCTCGCAGCAACTGCAGTTCCTGCGCCTGCTGGCCGATCCCCAACGCACGCCGAACGTCACCATCAACATCGTGCCCAGCCACAACGGTGGAGCGGAGCAGGCATTTACCCGCTACTACACCCACGCAGGGCCGATCACCTACGTCTCCCACGGATTCTGCGGCTCGTTCACGCTCGACCATCAGGAACTCTACGGCGCGGTCATCGACCAGCTCGCCGCCACGGCCTGCAACCCCAGAGAGTCAGCGATCCTGATCGCCGAACACGTTCGGCGGCTTCATCGCGGGCTTCCCGCTGCGAACCGCGACGCCGATGCGTTGTCCGGCGAGGCGGAACCAGGCACCTGAGCCCACGGACTAGCGGATCTTGCCCTGCTGCCGGAGCAAGCCGCTGACCTGCGGAAATGCGAGCGCACGGAATTGATGCGACGAATGAAAGGAACACGACGATATGGCGTCGGACAAGCCGGAAATATCGGCCGAGGAACGAGAGGCTGAACTGCGTGATGTCCTGGGAGCTGCGGCCGAGAAGCTGCGGCAGGCAGTAACCGCGCGCGAGGTGCCACCTCGAATCGGAGCATCGCTCGCGGAGTGCTTGGACGAGCTCACCGCACAATTGCCCGAACTCCGGGAATCCGGCGGCGAGCACGCGGCGGATGAGTAGAAGTACTCACCCGCCGCTTGAGTAGTCGTGCCTGAGTGAGAGGGTAGTGTCACCCGACTGTGCCCACAGGCGTGTATCGCCTCGTCCCGGTCCCGTATCCTGTGACGGAACGGTCACGGGGAGGGATCGAGTATGGGTTTCACGACGGTGCCGGACGCCTTGCGCGGGGCGCGCAGCGCCGCTGGCGAGAAGGTGGGCAGTCTGCGCGGCACGGACTACGTGGAGCCGGTCGGCCGGGTGGCGGGTGCCGTGCAAGGCGGTAGTGCGGCGGCAGCCGCAGCGCACTGTCAGGACGCCTTGTCCGCCACGTTCACCAAATGGTGCGCCGATGCGCAGCGCCTCGCCGATCACCTCGGCGTGGCCGCCGACCGGTATCAGCAGGGCGACCACACGGCGGCCGGGGTGTTCCCATCCGCAGCGCCGACGATGCACGGGCCGCGCTGATGGTGTCGCTAGCCGATGTCCGCGCCTGGAATCCCGGCACGCTGGACGAGATCTGCTCACTCTTGCAGGCCCGGGCGCAGGTCCTCGTCCACGACGGGGACGACTACGGCAAGGTCTTGCCCGTCGAGGGCTGGAGCGGGCCAGCGGCCGACAACGCGGCCGAACAGCACCGGGCGTTGATGCGGCAACTGGACACGATCGCCGCCGGAGCCGCCGCGATGGGCAAGGCCATCGGGCAAGCGTCCGACGCCATCACCGGTGTCCAACACGCGCAGGCCAACGCCGACGAACTGGCCCGGAAATACGGATTCCAGATCACCGATGCGGGCGGCATCACCGACACCTATGCGGGCAAGCAACCGCCGCCGGAGATGCACCCCGAAGACCGGGAACGTACCCACACGCAATTGGTCGACGAGGTCGCGCAGATCCTGCGTACCGCGAACGACATCGATGCCGATCTCGCGTCAGTGCTGGACCGCGCGGCGGCGGGCCAGTTCGGCACCGGTGACGAATCCACCGTCGCCGCAGCAGCTGCAGACGGGGTCAAAGACCCTGGCCTCACGCTGCCGGAACCGCCGCCGAACGCGACCGCGTCGCAGAACGCCGCCTGGTGGGCCACCCTCTCTGAGGCGGAGCGGAACATCCTGTTGCGAGATCATCCCGATTGGCTGGGGAACCGTGACGGCCTGCCCGGCGATGTCCGCTCGAAGGCGAACATCGCCCGGATCCCCGGCGAGCGGGCCGACCTTCAACGTCAGCTTGACGAGGCAAAGAAGAACCTCGAACTCGTCAAGGACCAGCCTTACCGGTCTCCTAACATGCTGCCCGACGCACTAGCCGACGTCCGTAAAATCGAGGCGAAGCTCGCGTCCCTGAACACGATCGAAACTACGCTCGCAAAGGGTGACCGGCAGCTACTTACCCTGGACGCATCAGGAGACAGGCTAAAAGCCGCAATAGCAGTCGGCAATATCGACACAGCGAAGCACGTCGCTGTCTTCACGCCGGGCTTTACTTCCACAGTGGACCACAGCATGGCTGGCTATGACACCGATATGGAGAATCTCCAGAAGCACACACAGTTGATTTCGTCTCGGTACGGTGACGGTGCCCAGGTCGCCACTGTCGCATGGCTGGGCTATGAGGCTCCACAGAACGACGATGTGATCAACGGCAACCTATCGGTGGGATCTGACCATCTTGCGCAGATTGGCGCAAAGAAGCTCGACGGCTTCCTCAACGGGATCGGTGCATCCCATGAAGTGCAGAACCAGCCGTTGCACCTGACCGCGCTCGGCCACTCCTACGGCAGCCTCACCACCGGCATCGCACTGCAACAATCGACGCCCGTGAACGACGCGGTCGTTTTCGGCTCCCCGGGGCTTGATGCCCAGCAACGCAGCGACCTCCAAGTGCCGCAGGGTCATCTGTTCTCCGCTGGGGCCGATCAGGACTCGGTGCCGAAACTTGACGTCGCCAACCACTTCGGGGTTTCCCCCTACGACATGTCCGGCATCGACCGCATGAGCACCGGCGATGCAGTCACCGTGGACGGCACACCTGCGCACGCGACCCACACCCACGGCCAGTACCTCGACGACGGCTCGACATCGCAGTACAACATGGCCGCGATTACGGCAGGTCGTCCTGACCTTCGTGTCAACTACGTCGCGCCTCCACCGCCGCCTCCGCCCCACATGCCCACCCATCGATGACAAAGGCCACGTCGATCACATGAAAAACCACCTCATTCGCGGACTGGCCAGCGGAATCGTCGTTCTCGCGCTGGCCAGCTGCACTAACCCAGGCACGCAGGAGCCAACTATGAACTCGGACGAGAAGACTGCGGCTCAGCAGTTCAGTCAACTCATGCAACGTCCGGATATCAACCAGGTGGCAGCGCGCTACGACGAGATGTTTCAGAAAGTTCGGGAACAACTGGCGGCCAAATTCCCGGCACTCCACTGGAAGCAGACAGATCAGCCTGGCCGGGCTGGCTGCAGCCAAGAATTCGCGGCAATCGATGTCTCTGGACGCGCCGACGCCGAGACGCACAGCTTTCCCATCTGGACAGCTCCAGGAAATCTGCCCGATGCGGAATGGCAGCAAGCCGCGGCCGACGTTCGTGAAATCGCTCGAAACTACGGCTTCGACGCCGGACAAGTCACCGTAAAACGACCTAACGATAACGAGATTGTTTTTCGTGACCAGTACCGAGCTGAGCTTAACTTCGGCTCCGCCATCAACACGACGCTACTGGTTCGCACCGGGTGTCATCTGACGGTAGAAGCCAAGAAGCGGGGCAGCCTCGCACCTATCCCTTCGTATTGAGATCCGCGTAATCCTGCCACCCAGTACGGCCGAGCGGAGCGAACAGCGGGCTTAAGTTCGGGAGCGAGCGCGTGATTTGGCTCAGTGCAGGCTCCGCCCGGGTGCCTCCGGCCAGAACCGAGATGTAGGCGCTCACCCCATCGTTCTCGCCAGTCGAGCGGTACCACTGTGCTGCACATGAGCAGCTGTGCAGGTGGAAGGGTAGGTGTGGAGTGCACTAGAAGACTCATGGTTGTCGCCGGAACGTGTCATTTCGTGCGGGCAGCGGAGCAGTTGCACACAACTCAGCCGGCACTGTCCCAGGCGATTCGCCAGTTGGCGGCGGAGTTGAGTGTCTCGCTTTTCGCACGCACGACGCGGCAGGTGTCGCTGACGCCGGCGGGAAGTTCCTTCTCGCGCAGACGCGGCGAATCCTGGGCGTGCCTGTCCTTGAGCCCAGCGTAACGTCGCCGCGTACGCCTCAAGGGCGCCTGCGCCGGAGTCCATAGCGACTCCGGCGGTGAACCATTTGCCCGGCTCGCAGGAGGACTTGTCGTGAAACGCGCCGACGGCGGACACTTGCGATGAACCGGTGTCGACGGACCGCAAACCGTCGGCAGCTTAGCTGAAGCATCATCGGTCAGGATGTCGAGGCCGTCGTTCCAGGGGGTAGTGAAGTCCATCAGCGCATCGTGCACGCCGGCATGGCCGTACAAACCCGTGTCGCCACACAGGCCACGCAGCTCGAAATGTTCCTGGTCATGCACACTTTCAGTGATGCCGCGCGCTGTCTCGTCCACAGCTGACATGGGCGAGCCTTCGCAGACGCGGCCCGGGCGGCGGAGACCGTTCGGACTCAAGTCGCCCCCGAGGGCCCGGGTCCGCGCGTGGCTCTCCGGCCGTCAGCTCAGCGAAGATCTCGAGCACCCGTTCGCCGGTCTGCCGTTGCTTCGGCAAGCCTGGGGCGGGTTGCGCACTGTGCGCCGAGCCGTCCGCACCACACTTGAACGGTCAATACGCATCCGGCCTGCCTCAACGCCCGAAAGAGTCCCGTAGAACGGGCAGATGACCGTGAATCCGTTGCCCGCATTAACAGCGTCGATCACATCATTCGCTTTAATCACTGAAATGGAGTACGTGATCGGAATCCTTTCCCCCGAAGGAAGGCAGGCCCGCAGCGCTCGAAAACATGTTGCGCCTGGACACGGTTCCCTGCCCACAAACAGGTGAATATCGGCGAACGGGCCACCAAAAATTGCATCGGACGGTCAGACTGTCCGGCATGTGTACGAGATTTCTGTGGTCATCAATGGGTGAGCCCGGCAAAGGCAACGTGCTCGTCGGCCGGAGCATGGACTGGTACCAGGACACCCAGACGAACCTGGCGGTGCGCCCCCGCGGCGTGGAACGCCAGAGCATCCCCAGCGACCCTGACGATCGCGGCGGTTTCTCCTGGACTTCCGAGTACGGCAGCGTCGTCGCGCTCATGTACGGCCAGGCCGTGGTCGACGGCGTCAACGAAAAAGGGCTTCAGGCCTGCGGGCTCTACCTCTCCGAGTCGGATTACGGCATTCGCGATCAGAACCGCAAAGGGCTCGAGCTGTACTCGGCGATCCAGTGCCTGCTCGACCGCTTCGACACCGTTGCCGCGGCCGTCACCTGGATCGTGGACAGCGATGTGCAGCTCATCGAGATGAGCCTGGGCGAAAAGCCGGGCACTGGCCACATCGCGCTCGCGGACCTCAGCGGTGACTCCGCCATCGTCGAGTTCCTCGACGGCAAGGCCTCCGTACATCACGGCCCCGAATACACCGTGATGGCAAACTCGCCCGTGTACGCGGAGCAGCTGGAACTGGTGAAGGAGTACCCGCCGTACAACGACAACAACACCCTGCCCGGCGGCACGGAGTCGCCGGAACGCTTCGCCCGCGCCGTGTACTACTCCACGATGCTCCCGCCCACCGAGGAAACGCGCGAAGCCACGGCCTATGCCTTCAGCGTGATCCGCAACGCCTCGGCGCCCTTCGGGACCGTGGATGTGATTCGTCCGAACATCTCCACCACGCGCTGGCGCACCGTCACCGACCTGACCGAACGGCGATACTTCTTCGAGTCCACCACGAGCCCGAACGTGGTATGGATCGAACTTGACCAGCTGAATTTCGACACATTGAATGAGGAGCGGCAACTCGACCTGGTGAATGAGCCCGACCGTGTCGGCGATGTGACCGAGGAGTTCACCGCCGTATAGCGGTGGAGGGCTCCGCCGTCTTTGCCCACTGCGAGCGGGCGCGGCTGCCCACCGCCGGGCCCGGACACGTACTCCCGCACGAAGGCGAGGGGGTCGCGTTGGCGGGCCTGGCGGCAAAAACTCATCATGGCTGACGGCGGTCGCCGCCAGTCTCGACGCCCCCGTGCTACGCCTGGTAGTCGTGTTCGCTCCCACCGCGAGCCGACGTTTCAGATCCTCGTACCGCTGTGCGAGGCGGCCGCCGCGACGAAGCGCATCGCGAATCTGATCTGCTCGATCCGCTGGGGTCATACGGACGCACCTCTGCCCGCCCGTCCGCCATGCAGGGGCATCCTCCACAGAAATGCGTGGCTACCACGCCTTCTTCACCGAGCGGCTGCCCGCCCTTGTCCAAGCGAACAACGTCGACAGTGCTCTGGACGTCGTCATCTCGACCATGGCACCGGAGGATCAAGCCTGCGTGGCCGAGAACCCCGAGGTACTGACCGAACTGCTCGATTCGATGGCCGGGAAATCGGTGCTGGCACACTCGTCACAGGAGGGGCCGTTGTTTCTTCCGCTGTTCGAGGTAATCGGCGTAGGCCCGCTTCGTGCTGTCGAGTTCCGAGACCTGCGCGACCGGAACATCCCACCAGCCTCCGCCGTCCGGCGCGTAGGCAAAGGGATCCGAGTGTATGTGGATGAGCGTGGGCCCGCTGCTCGCCTTCGCCGTCGCGACCGCCGCGGTCAGTTCCTCGATCGCGTCCTTCCCGGGCCGGACCTCGATCACGTCGATCCCGTAGCTGCGGGCGTTCGCCGCGAGGTCCACGGTGAGCAGGTCACCGGACTCGAAGTTGAGCCGGTCGTGATCGAGATGGCGGTAGCGGGTACCGAACCGCTGGCTCCCCACGGTTTCGGACAAGTGGCCGATCGACGCGTAGCCCTCGTTCTGGACGAGCACGACGATGAGCTTGATCCCCTCGGCCACCGCGGTCGCCAGCTCGGAGTGCAACATCAGATAGGAACCGTCGCCGACCATGACGATGACCTCGCGATCGTCGCCCAGCGCGGCGAGTCCGCGCTTGGCCCCGAGGCCGCCGGCGATCTCGTATCCCATCGTGGAAAACGCGTACTCGACGTGATAGCCGAGCGGATCCCGGACCCGCCACAGCTTGTGCAGGTCGCCGGGGAGACTTCCGGCCGCCTGGACCAGCACGTCGCGCGGGCCGGACGCCGAGTGCACCGCCCCGATGATCTCGCCCTGCCCGGGCAGGGCGGCGCCGGTGGCCCTGAGAGCCTGATCCACGACGACATCCCAGTCGCGCTTTTCCTGGCCGGCGCGCGCCGCGTACTCCGGGGCGACGCGGTATCCGACGAGCCGGGCGAGCAACGCGTCCAGGGTTTCGCGTGCGTCCGCGATCAACGGCAGCTGCGTACCGTGCTTGTACGCGTCAAACGAGGCGACGTTGACGTTGACGAACGTCACGTCGGGATTCTGGAAGGCAGAACGGCTTCCGGTGGTGAAGTCGCTGTACCGGGTGCCGATCCCGATCACGACGTCCGCGTCCGCGGCGATCCGGTTGGCCGCGGTCGTGCCGGTGGCGCCAACCCCGCCGAGGTACTGCGGGTGATCCCAGTTCAGGGCGCCGCCGCCGGCTTGGCTCGTGCCGACGGGGATTCCGGTGGCCTCGGCCAGCCGGCGCAGCGCGTCCTCCGCGCCGGAGTAAAGGACCCCGCCGCCCGCGATGACGAACGGCCGCTCGGCGTCGCGGATGGCGGCGACCGCGGCGTCCAGCGCCCACCGCTCCGGCACCGGATGCCTGATGTGCCACTCCCGGTCCCGCAGGAACCCGGCGGGCACGTCGACCGCTTCGGCCTGCACGTCCTCCGGCAGCGCGATGGTGACCGCGCCGGTCTCGGCCGGATCGGTCAGCACTCGCATGGCCGCGAGGGCGATCGAGTACAGCTGCTCGGGCCGCTCGACTCGGTCGAAGAACCGCGATACTGGCCGGAAGGCGTCGGTCACCTGCATCGAGGTGTCGTGCGGGTGCTCCAGCTGCTGCAGCACCGGGTCGGCGACCCGGGTCGCGAAGGTGTCGCTGGGCAGCAGAAGCACCGGCAGCCGGTTGGCCGTCGCGAGCGCCGCGCCGGTGAGCATGTTGGCCGCACCGGGGCCGACGGAGGCGGCAGCGGCAAGAGTGGCACGGCGGCGGTGCATGCGCGCATATCCCACACCCTGATGCACCATGGCCTGCTCGTTCCGCGCCTGGTGATACGGCAGCAGATGCGGCTGGGTCACGTTGTACTGCTTGATCGCCTGGCCAAGCCCCGCGACGTTGCCATGGCCGAAAATGCCGATGACCCCGCCGATCGTGCGTACTCGGACATCGCCGTCGACCGTCCACTGGTGACCGAGAAACTCGACCAGCGCCTGGCCGACCGTCATTCTGCGAGTCGTCATCGCGATACCCCTTCGGCCGTGGAAAGGAAGGGCAGCCTGGTGTCGGGCGCATCCCGCGCCCATCGCGAGCGGATCCAGGCCTGGCGCGGATCGTCGGATACCAGCCAGACCCGTTCGGGATCGGGCCCGGCCATGACGTTGAGGTAGTACAGGTCGTACTCCGGTGCGGCGGCAGCCGGCCCGTGGTAGCCGTAGGGCACCAAGGCGATGTCGCCGGTGCGTACCAAGGCCTGCGTGTCTATCTCCCGGTCACCGGAGGTGTAGGTGGCGAAGCTGCCGAAGGCGTCCGCCCCGTCGGGCGCGCCGATGCCCCGGGCCGGGGCCGCTTCGAAGTAGTAGATCTCCTCCAGCCGGGACTCGTGCCCCGGCACGTGCTCGTCGTGCTTGTGCGCCGGGTGGGACGACCAGTTGCCTCCGGGAGTGATCACCTCGCACACAATGAGGGCCACGGCGTCCAGCGCGTCCGGGGTGCCGAAGTTGTGGACCTGCCGGGTATCCCGGCCCGCTCCCCGGATCTCCACCGGCACGTCGGACCGGGCCAGATACCTGCTCGGCCGGGCATCGCCGGTGGGCGCTTCCGCCACCGCCACCCGGCCGTGGCCCCGGATTTCCGCTCCCGTACGGGCGCCGAGGTAGAGCACGTCGGTGGGGCCGTCGAAGACGTGCGCTCGGCCCGCCAGCTCGGTCACGGTGCCCTCGTGCCCGACGCTGAACGAGCCCGACAGCGGTACGACGATCCGCTCGACGTCACGCCGCGACAGCCCGACTTTGCCGCCGTCGAGCGCGGCAACCCGGATCCCGGTGTACTGCCAGCCGGGAATGCTGGTGTCCACCACGGATTCCCAGTTTCCGCTGGGCAGAGATCCCCGCGGGAAGAACCACTCGTTGCGTACTGACATGGTGACGCGGCCTTTCGCTGCTAGTCGTTGCCGGGAAGCCGAGGTCGAGACCGCCGTGCGACGGATCCGGCCGCCGGGAGGTGACAGCCTCGAGCTGCGTGCAGAACTTCACACCCTCCGTTCCATGAGCCTTGGTGTCGCCGAACATCGAGGCCTTCCACCCGCCGAAGGAGAAGGTCGCGACGGGCACCGTGATGCCGATCATGCCTGCCTGGGCCGTTTTCCGGAACCGGCGGGCCGGCCCGCCGTCGTTGGTGAAGATCGTGGCGCCGTTGCCGAAGGCACCGGAATTGACGAGCCGCACGCCTTCCTCATACGGGCACACGCACGACCGGCAACTCGGCGGCCTCGCCGAAGTCTGTGAAGGGACCCTTCACAGACTCAGAGTCCGTGAAGGGTCCCTTCACAGACATCCAATCCGAACCTGCGGGCGGGCCGGTCGCCACGGCGGGTCGGCTCTTCGCCAGTCCCACGTTGTCGATGAGGGCCGAGCCAGAAGCCATTCGTGTCACCGTCCGAAACGTCGCCGCCGCCAGTACACGCTCCATCTCGCCATCGCCGCGCACCAGCGGGCGGCGCGTGCGGTCCGCGAAAGCGGTGGTGATCGCGCCGGGGTCTCGATGGCGTGCCCGGCGCAGGCCGTCACTGATCAGTGGCATCGCACGCTCAGTGGCCTCGGGCGTCGACACGGTCCAGCTCCTCCATCACAGTGGTGACTTCTTCGGTGGTGGGCATGGCCGTCGAGCATTCGCGGCGGGTAGCCACGATCGCCCCGGCGATGTTGGCGAAGCGCAAGGTCCGTTCGAGCGGCCAGCCTTGCCGCAGGCCGTAGCAGAGGGCACCGCCGAAACCGTCCCCCGCGCCGAGCCCGTTGACCACGCGCACCGGATGAGCCGGTACTTCGACGATCCCTTCCCGGGTCTTGGCCAGAACGCCGCGCGGCCCCTGCTTCACGACCGCGAGTTCGACGCCTCGTTCCAGCAGCGCGTCGGCGGCCCGGTGCGGGCTGGTCTCCCCCACCGCGATCGCACACTCCTCACGGTTGCCCACCGCGATGGTCACCCGCTCCAGCGCCCGGCCTGTTTCGGCCGTGGCCTCCTCCGGGCTGGACCAGAACATCGGCCGGTAGTCCAGGTCCAGCACGGTCAGGGGTGCCCGGCCACGGGACTGCCAGGCCACGTGGTGCGCGGCCCGGCTCGGTTCCCGGGACAGCCCGGTGACCGTGGACCAGAAGATCCGCGCCTGCCCGATCGCCGCCAGGTCCAGGTCTTGATCGGTGATCGCCAGGTCGGGCGCGATCGGGTCGCGGTAGAAATACAGCGGGAAATCGTCGGGCGGGAAGATCTCGCAGAAGGTCACCGGCGTCCGGAGGTCGCCGATCGTGGCCACGAACCGGTCATCGACGCCCAGCCTGCGCAGTTCCCGGTGCGCGTACCTGCCGAACGGATCATCGCCCGTCGCCGTGATCACGGCGCTGCGCAGCCCGTGTCGCGCGCCGGCGATCGCCACGTTGGTGGCGCTCCCCCCGAGGTACTTGCCGAAGGTCTCGACGTCCTCCAGGCCGACTCCGTCCTGCAGCGGGTAGAGGTCGACGCCGATCCGGCCGATGGTTATCAGGTCGAACGGCGAACCACCCGGCGACGCAGTCATGACCTCTCACCACTCCCTTGCACGCGGGGACCCGGCGCGTCACCCTGCTCCGCGCCGGCTTCACGTGTCAACGGCCCCGGAGAACCGGTGGACCCCGGCGCACCACCCGCCGAAAGGCCCTCAGGTACGCGGAATCCCGAACCCCGGCGTCAGAATTGCTGCCGGGTCGAACTCCGCGAGACCGGCCGCCACCTCCGGCCAGCTGTCGCCGTAATGCGTGCGCCAGTGGCTGGGGGTCAGGGGACGCGAGCCGATCGGGTAGATCGTGGCGTCGGCGGTCTGTTCCAGATCGTCGGCTGCTTCGGCGGTGCGGCGCAGGGTGCGGTCGATGTAGTCCCTGCCGGAGTCGGCGGGTGCGGCGCGGAGGACGTCGAACAGCAGCGTCAGCTCGCCGGGTCGGGGCGGCTGGTTCCGGCGGTGCTGGGGAAGGCGCAGGCGGGGCCGGGTGAATTTCGCGCTGTCGTGGGGAAAGACGAGGACGAACGACAGGCCGTCGGGGTGCCAGTCGTCGGCGCCCAGTGCGGTCAGCTGGTCGGGGATGATCCGGTCGGCGGTGGTGCCGGGCAGGAAGACGTCCAGCCAGATCTTGATGGTGTCGGCCCATTTTCGCCGCGCGATCCACGCGTCGATGATCGAGGTGATCGAGGTGATGTGGTCGAGCCAGCAGACGACGCCGCGCCCGTGGATCCGGTTTTCCGGTTGCGTGCGCGTGGTCCCGCACGCCTCTCGGATGATCATCTCGACGGACGCGGTGTGGTCGGCCGCCGGGTGGTCCTCGTAGACGGCCAGGTGCAGGTTTGTGGTCATCGGTTCCCGGCCCCGCGACGGCATCACCATCGCGTACACCTCGTCGAACCGGCCCGAGGAGGCGGCGTGCCGGAGGGCGTGCAGGCCTTCCTGCTGGTCGGTGAACGGTACGACGGCGCGCCACACCAGGGGCTGGGCCGGTTCCAGCGTGAGCCGGGCGCGGGTGATCACGCCGACCTGGCCCAGCCCGGCCAGCGCGGAGTCGAACAACCGGCGGTGCTGCTCCGGGGAGCACCACACGAGTTCGCCGGTGCCGGTGGCCACCTGCAGTGCTTCGACCGAATCCACCTGGGCGCCGACCCCCGGCTGGTTGCTGATCCCGCCCACGGTCAAGGTCCCGCCGACGCTGAGGCCCAGATATCCGGTGTGCCCACCGGCGAATCGCAATCCGCGCGCGTAAAGCTGTGGCACGAGATCGGCCCAGAGGATCCCGGCTTCCACCTCCGCCCACCGCCCGCGCGGATCGATCCGGACGACCCGATCCAGCACGGTCATGTCGATCGCGACCCCGCCGAGGGCGAGCCGCTGCCCGTGCACGGTGTGCCCGGCACCCTGCGCGGCAACGGGTACTCGCAGGTCGGCGCACCTGCCGATGGTCCGCGCGACATCGTCGGCGCTGCCCGGACGCAGGACGGCGGCCGGGAAGCCCTGGCACACCCGCCCCATGTCCCGGCCGGCGGCCTCGATCACCTCGCGGCCGCCGAGCAGGTCGCCGTCCAGCACGTCCACGAAGGACCGGCACATCGCGGAAACCGATCCCCGGATGATCGGGTCGTAGCCAAGCGCGGACTGCATCAGGTCTCCAGAAATGGTCGCGGACAAAGGATGATCGCCGAGACGCACCCTTCCCCGCCGTACCCGTGCGGAAAAGCCATCACCCTCGACAGCGGGCGCCCGACCCTCGACACCGTCGATCGACCCCCCTCGTACCCTCTTCGGCAGGGTCGCACCCACGGACAGTTGACTCCATCCGGTGGATTGTGCGTGTTTCTCTCGCCACCCGGTCTTGATCGCCTACTGTGGGGCGAACACTCGTCACGCTCCGTGCCGGGCGAGGGGTTCGGAGCAGACCCGGCAGATCCTGGGGAAGGGCGGGACGATGGGGACACCGGAACGTGATCCGCACCGTTGCATCTCCGGCCTGACCAGCCTCGTCGGACGCACCACGGCCCTGGACGAACTGCGGCAGCTGCTCATCCGCGACGGCGCCCGGCTCGTCACTTTGCACGGTGACGGCGGAGTCGGGAAAACCCGTCTCGCCGAAGAGATCTTCCGGGAAATCTCGGCCAAAGAGGACCTGGCCGGGCAGGCGGCGCCGTTCGACGATGCCGCGGTCGTGCCGCTCGCGGGTGTCGCGCGCAATGCCGAGGCCGGGTCGCTCCCCCGGTCCGCCGCGGAACGGGAACGGCTCGAAGTGTCCATCTGCCAGGAGATCGTGGCGGCGCTGGAGATCCACCGCGCCGCGGGCAAGACGGTCGACGACCTGCTGCGCGCCTTCGCCGAGCACCTGGCGGGCCGCCGGTTGCTGCTGGTGCTCGACAACTGTGAGCTGCTCACCGACGAAGTGGCCGAGATCGCCGAGTGCCTGCTGGCCGACGATCCCGAGCTGCAGATCCTGACCACGAGCCGGATACCCCTCAACGTCCACGGCGAGTACCTGGTCCAGGTTCGCCCACTCGCGATCCCCGACCGCGGCGCCTCCCGCGATGCCGCGGCGCGCACCGACGCCGTCCGGCTGTTCTGCGATCGCGCGGCAGCAGCGGGAAGCCGGGTCGACGGCTGGACGGACTGGCCGGCCGTCGTGGACCTCGTGCGGATGTCCGGCGGAGTACCGCTGGTCCTCGAACTCCTCGCCGCGCAGCTCGTCGTCGGCATCCGCACCCCGACGGCCGTCCTGCACGACCTCATGGAAACCGGGCTGCTCAAGCTCAAGTACACCCGCGGACGACGCCGGATCCCGCCCCACCACAGCATGCTCGAAGCCACCGTCACGGTTTCGTGGGATGCGTGCGACGTAGCGCAGCAACGGTTGTGGTGTCAGCTGAGCACCTTCGCCGGGAGCTTCACTCTTGCCGCGGCTGGAGCGGTCTGCGCCGAAGATCCCGCCGCCCCGGCCACACGCCGTCACGTCGGCGTCATGCTCGAAGAACTGATCGTTCGCTCCGTGGTCACGCGCACCGATTCCGGCCGATACGTGCTCCGGCATTCCTGGCTGCGCGATTACGGAGAACAGCGTCTGCTCGGCAGCGCGGAGGAACGAATCCTCCGCGAACGCCATTACACCTGGATCACGAACCTGATCGCCACCGCCGCCCGTTCCTGGTTCGGGCCACGGGAATTGCACTGGCTGCACACAGTTCACGACGAACTGCCGAGCATCGACGCCGCCGTACGATGGTGCTGTGACACCGGCCAGATCGCAAAGGGCTACGAGCTGGTCAACAACGCGGCACGCGTACGAGCCCAGTTCTTTTATGCGAAGGAATACCGCTTCACCGAGTGGTACAAAAACCTCCTCACCGCCGACACCGGCCCGCCGTCGACCGAGCGCATCGTCGCCCTGTGCATGCTCGGGTTCATCTGCATCGCCACCGGGAACAAGGACCACGCGCTCGCCGCCCTCGAAGAGATCGACGACCTCATCCCGCACGTCCAGGGCGCTGCCGACCACCCTGCGGTGCTGCTGTTCCGCGGCATCTACCTGGGGCTGACCGACTCTGGCGGCCAGAGCCTCGATCTGCTCACCGCGGCCGCGCACGCCTTCGACCTCGCCGGCGACCAGGGCAGCCGTCAGATGGCCTTCCTCGTGCGCGCGCTGGTCGCCGGCATGATGCGGCACCCGATGGCCGAGGTGTTCACGAAAGAGGCCATCACCCACGCCGGCAACTCGCCGTGGGCGGCGATGTGGACCCGGCTATTGCTCGCGCTCCCCGGAATGCCGATCGCCGACGACGATCTGCCGGACGTCATGGAATCCCTGATCGCCATGGGAGACGCCTGGGAAACCGCCTGGCTGGTCCTCATCCGGGCGCTCGTTCTGGTCCGGCTCGGGAAATTCCGCATGGCCGCGCACATGATCGGCTGCACCGCCACCGTGCAGCGCCGCCACGGCGTGATCTTCGACGGCATGATTCTCTTCAAACGCCGGTTGGACGAGGCGATCACGAAAATCGAGCACCGGATCGGGCGGAAGGCCTATGCCGACGCCTACCGGCGCGGTCAGACCCTTTCCACGCCCGAAATCTACCAGCTGGCCACCCGGCCGGCCGCATTCGACGAGCCGCTCAGCCCGCACCAGCTCCGGATCGTCTCGCTGGTGGCACAGCAGCTGACCAACCGCGAGATCGCCACCCGGCTCAACTCCACGGAAAGCGCGATCACCCAGGCACTCACCCGAATCCGCAAGAGAATCCTGCTGCCCGGCAAGGGACGCAACGATCGCCCGGCGCTGGTGGCCTGGTTCCGGCAGAACTATCCGCACGGCCTGCCCGTCGGCGCGGCCCACGATTCCGCCTGACCCAGGGCTGTGAAGGGACCCTTCACGGACGCTGAGGCTGTGAAGGGACCCTTCACAGCCGTTCGAGCCGGGGGGTGCGGTCGCGTGGAATCGAGACGCGTAGTTGAGTGGGTGTGTGCGCGAATTGTTCAGCCGGCCCGGCGTCCGGTCACGAGCGATCGACCTGCTGATTGTCGTGGTGCTCGGGGTGGGTTCGGTGCCGAGCATCGTGGCGTCGGGCAGGTCGTCGGGTGTGGCGCTGGGAATCACGGTGGCCCTGCTCGCACCGATCTTCGCGCGGCGCCGGTTGCCTGTGCAAGCACTACTGTTCGCGCTCGCCGTCTTCGCTGTGCATACGCTGGTGCCGCCGTCGTACGCCGGCTGGCTGCTCGCTGCCGACCTGGCGCTGCCCGTCCTCATGTACTCGGTGATGGTCTACGGTGATCGGCGCAGCTGGCTGTGGCTGCTTCTGGCGTCGGAGGCGGTGTTCCTGGCCGGGCTGTTCCTCGTCCTCGGGAGTGGCTCGATAACGGCGATCGTGTTCCTGGCCCAGACCGCCATCATGGTGGCCGCGGTGGCCACCGGCGAGGTGACGCGCGTCCGGAAACGACAGCTGGCCATCGCGCAAGAACGTGCGATCGAGGCCGAGGAACACCGTGACGCGCTGGCGAGGGCGGCGGTTGTCGAGGAGCGCGCGCGGATCGCCCGGGAGATGCACGACGTCGTCGCGCACGCGGTCAGCACGATGGTCATGCAGTCCGAAGGCGCGCGGCTGGTGGGTGAACGGAATCGCGCGGCCGTGGACGCGGCACTGCGGACGATCGGCGTCACCGGGCGGGAAGCCGTCGCCGAACTGCGCCGGATCCTCGGCCTGCTGCGCGAAAGCGAGTCCGGCACGAAACCTCCGCCGAGTGTCGGTGAGCTGACCGAACTCGTGGCGAAGGTGCGCTCCGCCGGACTGGAGACCCGTCTCACGGTGGAAGGTGATCCCCGTGGCGTTCCGCCGGGCGCCGCGCTCACCACGTACCGGATCGTCCAGGAGGCACTGACCAATGTGGTCAAGCACGCCCCGTCCGGTGCCCGGTGCACGGTGGAAGTCGACTGCGGGACGCTGGATGATCCACACCGGACTGTTGTGGTCGCCATCGCCAACGACGGCGGTGACGGCCCCCGTCCGCCGGCCACCGGGCGGAGTGGGGCAGGCTATGGCATCCGCGGGATGCGGGAGCGCGCCTCGATGTTCGACGGCGAGGTGACCGCCGAGCCTCAGCCTGACGGGGGCTTCAAGGTCACCGCGCTGCTTCCGCTCACAACCTCCCCGGAGGAGCTATGACGCCCTACCGCGTACTCGTCTGCGACGACCAGGAACTCATGCGCGGCGAACTACGCATGCTCCTCGAAAGCGCCGACCAGCTCTTCATCGGCGTCACCACAGTGAAAACCCACCTCGGCCGAGTACTCGACAAACTGGAAGTACGCGACCGGCTCCACGCCGTCGTATTCGCCGACTGAACAGCGCTCACGTGCCGGAGCGCCGGTGCAGCAGCGTCGCCGTGTCATTGCGCACGACCACGTCGTAGCTCGTCCTGGTCAGCTCCGACAGCCGCTTTTCCTGCTCCGGAATCGACAGCGGCCAGCTTCCTTCCGGCCGCGTCACCACAACCCATTCGGACTGCTCCGCACCCGAAGGATAAGTGGGATAAAGCAACACCCGGCATCGACTCGTCAAATGCGGCGCCAGCCGTCCGGCTGCCGCGACGGTGGCACCGTCGGGCACCCTGGCCAGGATTTCCCTTGCAGCGGCTTGCTGTTCGTCAGTCCAGCGCGGCTGATTCGCATGCAGCAGCACCACCGTCGTCGAACAGAGCGCCGCGACCACCGCGCAAATCGGGGCAGCCCGGCGCAACCACGTGCCACGTGCGCGACGGATGCCGTCCACCGCCGCCAGAAACGCGATCGGGATCAGCACAGCGTCGTAGTAGAGGGCCGGGCTCCAATAGAAATGGAAACCCGACAACAGCCGCCAAGCGAGCGTAGGAACAAGCAGCATCGCAAGGGGCGACCGAAGCGCGGCAAACGCCATCGGTGCGAGCAGTACGGCGAGGGTCGCCACCTTGATGGGGAACCCGGCGAAGGGCGCGAACCCGCCCCACTTGCTCCCGTAGGCGTAAACGCCGCCGTTGATCAAGGGCAGCACCACTTTGATGATCACGGCCGTGGTGACAACGCCGAACGCGACCGTCGCCCAGCCAAGCCGGCGCTGCCCCTGAATGACGAGGTACAAGCCGAGCACCGCCAGCGTCATCGCCAGGTCTTCCTTGACCAGCACCAGCGGCACCGCGTACGCGACCGCCCACCCCCACTCCCGCCGGAGCAGCCGCTCACCCGCGAAGGCCAGCATCGGGACGGCGAAACAGACTTCGTGGAAGTCGTGGATCATCGTTTCCAGCAGGCCGGTGGAAAGCACATAGCCGGCACCGATCGCGACACCCCGCACCGTGCCCAGCACGCGGATCGCATGCCGGGTCACCGGGATGACCGACAGCGCCAGCAACGCGGCCTGCGCCACCAGCAGCATCGCCGGAGACGGCCAGAGCAGATAGAACGGTGCGAGCACCGCGAGAATCGGCGAGAAATGGTCGCCGAGCAGGGGGATGCCGGGGCCTTTGAGATCGGATGTCGGCCAGTGCCCGTCCGCGTAGGAGCGGATGGCCTGCTCGAACAGACCGAGATCCTGTCCGCCACTCTGGAATGCCGCATGCAGTGAAAGGGACCACACCGCATAAATCACCAAGGCGCAGCCGGACAGAATGTAGGGGAGACAAAGCCGGATACGGTCAGGTGCGACACTGCCCGACCGCACAATCGGGCGATCACGCTCTGTTGTTTCCAGTGCACCGACGTGCTCCATCAGCCGCTCCTCGCCCGCGGACCCTCGCCGGTCCACACCGGACGGCGGTGGACTTTTCGGCGCTATACAGGAGGAACGGGCCGCCTCGCGACAGAGGCGGCTCGTTCTGGTGCACAGCGTGCCGAATTGCGGGAGCGGTGGCGTCAGATCGTGAGCCCGATCCGATCATGCCGCGGGAGGACCCGGGTCCTCCCCGGGGAGGACCCGGTCGAGAGTCCACTGAGGACTCGACGAGGACCGCCTCAGCTTCGCCCGACCTTGTCCAGCTCGGCCAGATCGTCGTCGGAGAGCATGGCATCGGAAAAGCCAGAAATGTTCGGCGGAGGAACGAGAGGCTGAACTGCGCGAGGTACCACCTCGAATCGGTGCATTGCTCGCGGAGTGCTTGGACGCGCTCACCGCGCAACTGCCCGAACTTCGGGAATCCGGCGGGGAGCAAGCCGGGGATGAGTAGAACTGCTTACCCACCTCTTGAGTAGTTGTGCCTGAGTGAGCAGGTAGGTTCACCCGACTGAGTCCACAGGCGTGTATCACCTGGTCTTTGGTCCCGTATCCTGTGCCGGAACGGTCACGGGGAGGGATCGAGTATGGGTTTCACAACGGTGCCGGACGCCCCTGCGCGGCGCACGCAGCGCCGCTGGCGAGAAGGTGGTCACTCTGCGCGGCACGAACTACGCCGAACCGGTCGGCCGGGTGGCGGGTGCCGTGCAAGGCGGGAGCGCAGCGGCAGCCGCCGTGCACTGTCAGGACGCCCTGTCCGCCACGTTCACAGAATGGTGTGCCGAGGCCCAGCGTCTCGCCGATAACCTCGGCGTGGCAGCCGACCGATATCAACAGGGCGACCACACAGCAACCGGGGTGTTCCCGTCTGCTACGCCGACGATGCACGAGCCGCGCTGATGGTGTCGCTGGCCGATATCCGCGCATGGAATCATGGCGCGTTGGACGAAATCTGCTCACTCTTGCAAGCCCGGACACAAGTCCTCGTCAACGAGGGGGACGACTACGGCAAGGCCTTGCCGGTCGAGGGCTGGACCGGGCCCGCCGCCGACAACGCGGCCGGACAGCACCGCGCCTTGATGCGGCAACTCGACACGATCGCCGCCGGAGCCGCCGCGCTGGGCAAGGCTATCGGGCAGGCAGCCGACGCCATCATCGGCGTCCAAAGCGCGCTGAAGAATGCCGACGAGCTGGCTCGTAAGTACGGGTTCGCGCTCACCGCCGACGGCGCGATCGTGTGCTTCTACGCAGGCCGGCCGCCGCCGGAGCTGCATCCGCAAGACCGGGCACGAGCACAGACGCAGTTGACCGACGAGGTCGCGCAGATACTGCGCACCGCCAACGACATCGATGTCGACCTCGCGTCAGTGCTCGACCGCGCAGCGGCCGGTCAGTTCGGCACCGGAGACGAATCCACCATCGCCGCCGCTGCCGCAGACGGCGAGAAAGACCCTGGTCTCACGCTGCCCGAGCCACCGCCCAACGCGACACCGTCGCAGAACGCCGCCTGGTGGGCCACCATCTCCGCAGCGGGACGAGGCATTCTCATCCGCGATCGACCCGGCGAAATCGGGGCGATGAACGGCCTGCCCACAGCCGACCGCGACCGGGCGAACCGGATTGTCCTCGACCGCGATTACCAGGAATTGCAGCGCCAGCGGGACGACATCCGCCACCGGCTGGACGGAATGAAACGCAGTGATCCGCAACAGCAGGAAGAATACATATCTCTGGAACGACAACTAGACGCGCTGAACAGCAAGATCACCGGCATGGACCAGATTAAGAACCGGCTCGACCATGCCTTGCCCGGTCAGCCACCCGCCTTCCTGTTGGGCATCGACCCTGCGAACTCCGGACATGCCATCGTCGCCATCGGTGACCCTGACCACGCCGCCAACGTCGCGACCTACGTCCCCGGCACCACCGCGGGCCTCAACGACGGGATGGCTACCGACATCTACCGATCAGACGCGATGATGCATATGGCGACGCAAATGGGGTCACCGTCCACCTCGGTGATCACCTGGGCTGGATACGACGCACCGCAATCCCTGGCGGATGCGGCCAGTACCGGATACGCCGATAAAGCCGAACCTTCACTCCGCCGCTTTCAAGACGGACTCGGGGCCGCGCACCAGGGCCCGATGAACACCACCGTCGTCGGGCACAGCTACGGCACCACCGTCGTCGGCCAAACCGCCCGCGACCTCGGGTTGCCCGCCGACAGACTCGTCATGGTCGCCAGTCCCGGCGTTGGCGTCGACCACGCCGACCAGCTGCACCTCGACGGCACCCCGCAAGACCAAGTCGGCCGGCACGTCTACTCCACCAAATCCTTGACCGATCCCATTCCCGTCTTCACCAACTTCGATGGACCCGATATCGGACTCGACAACATCGATCCCCTCGGCCCCGACCCCCAGGGTTCCGGCAAAGTCGGTGTAGAGGTCCGTGAAGGGTCCCTTCACAGACCCGGAAACTGATGCGCCGTTGCCGTCCGTCAATCACCTCTTTCGGGGTTTTTCTCACCCGGTGAGGGGGCGATCGACTGTTGTAACACTTTAATCCCACATGTCACACTCGCTGCGGCGCGGCGACCTGCCGATGTGGACAGTGAAAGGAATGCACGTCATGTCCGAGAAACATTCAGGTTCCTCGCCGCGCTGGTCCGGCATGGTAGTCGCGGCACTGGTGGCGGCGTTCTTGTCGCTCGGTTTCGGCGCGACGGCGCAGGCGGCACCGGACACCTCGCAGACCGCGCGGGTCCAGCTGGCGAAGAAGGACTACTGCGGGGGCTCCGGCATCAGCAAGTGGGTGCCCGATCGCTGGTTCAAGGCGGACTTCAGCGACTCGTGCGCGAGGCACGACCGGTGCTACTCGCGCGCCAGCAGCACCGATCGGCTCGTCTGTGACAAGAACCTGCTGCAGGACCTGCGTGGCGCCTGCACACAGGCCTACCCGTCCGGGCTGAAGGGCGCGACCTGCCGCGGGGTGGCCAGGACCTACTACGAAGCAGTGCGGAAGTTCGCCAAGGGCCACTATCACGGCTCGGGCAACCCGAACTAGCCACGACGATCCGGGCTCGCCGGAGCCGCACCGCCTCCGGCGAGCCCGGTCAACGGCCTCACCAGGCCGACGTCGACAGCCTCGGCAATCCGTTGTGCAGTAACGGTTTTCAGACCTTCGCGGGCCGATTCCAGCCAGCCGTCCACGCGTTGCACGCCGAGATCGCGGTACTCCACCGCCTGCAACAGCATCTCCAGCCGGTCGGCGTCCTTCCCGCAACGCGCCTCCGCCGTCTCGCGGGATTCGTACCCGGCGACGGCCCACCTCGTAAGCGAAAGCGGCGATCTCAGTGCCGCCCACGTTGCGCTGCGGGCTGCTCGGCAAGCCGGTGCCGTGAAGGGAACCTTCACGGACGCTGAGGCTGTGAAGGGACCCTTCACAGCCTCAGCGGCAGCAGAGCGAGCGTGGCCGCACTAGCCCGTTCGGCCGAAAGTTGTAGGCCGAAAGCACCCCCGCGCGCGGTGGCGGACGCGCGAAGGCGGGATACTGACGTCGCACACGGACAGGGAGGACGCCGGATCCGGTGAGACGAACCGCGGAGGGCCCACTGCGCCGAGGCCTGGTGATCGCGGAAATCGTTATCCTGGCCGCGCTGAACCTCGAGCTGTTCGTGCGCAAAATCCTTCCGCACGGCCTGCCGCTCGCCGAACTCGGCTTCTTCACCGCGGGGCTGGTGGCCGGCGGGCTCGCCCTGCTGCGACGCCGATATCCCGGGCGGACCGCGGTCCTCACCACGTCCGCCATCGCGCTTTCCCTGGTCTGCAGCCTGGTCGGGCTGCTCGCCGTGCCGTCTGCGGCACTCGGCGGCGATCCCGAGGTCTTCGCGCTGGCCCTCCTGGCCGGCGCGAGCTGCCACCGGCTGCCCACGCCGCAGGCCGCCGGGCTGGTCGCGCTCGGCGGAGCGGCGATCGCCGTCGCGCCCCTGGCACGGTACGGAGTCGGTCTCCTCACCCTCGTCACTGTGGTGCTCTGGCTGATTCTGTGGGGATGCAGCGTCGTGGTCGGGCTGATCCTGCGCGACGGCGACACCCGCCGCGAAGCCGCGCTCGCCGCCGCCCGGAACCGGGAACGGCTGGATCTGGCCCGCGAGTTGCACGATCTGGTCGCGCACCACATCACCGGCGTCGTGGTGCGCACGCAGGCGGCCGGTGTGGTGCTCGCCGGCGGCCCGGAACAGGAGCTCCTCCAGGAGATCGAGCATGCCGGAGCAGAGGCGCTGGCCGCCGTGCGGCGGTTGGTCATGATGTTGCGCAGCCCCGAAGAAGCCCCGTCCTTCACAACCGGAGGCCTGGTGGAGACAGTCGAAGCAGCCGTCGACGGCGACACCGCGGTCACCCTCGAACTGGCGCCCGGGCTGGCCGAGCTGGCCGTCACCCCGGAAACGGTTTCCACCGTTCACCGGGTGGTCCTCGAAGCGCTGACCAACGTGCGCAAGCACGCCCCGGAAGCCCGGCAGATCGTGGTCGACGTGGCGCCCGCGGCGGCCGAGAGGACCTTGCGGGTCGAGGTGCGCAACGACGGGCTCCGGCAGACCCGCGCCCGCCGCGCACCGGGCGGGTACGGGCTGGTCGGGATGCGCGAGCGGATCATGGCGCTGGAAGGCAGGCTGACCGCGGGAGAACACGGCGCACGCGGCTGGCGGGTACTGGCCGAACTCCCGCTGCCCGCCGTCACGCAGGCGATCCGGCCGACCGGAAGGGGGGCGGCGCAATGACCTTGCGGGTACTGCTGGCCGACGATCAGGCCATGGTGCGCACCGGTTTCCGGCTGATCCTGGAACGCGAAGCCGGGTTCGAGGTGGTCGGCGAGGCCGGGGACGGCAGGCAGGCGGTGGCGCGCGCCCGCGAGCTGCGCCCGGACGTCACGCTGATGGACATCCGGATGCCGCTGGTGGACGGGCTGGCCGCGACCCGGCTACTGGCCGGGCCGGACGTGGCCGATCCGCTGCGGGTACTGGTCGTGACGACCTTCGACCTCGACGAGCTGGTGCACGAGGCCCTGCGCGCCGGGGCCTGCGGGTTCCTGCTGAAGGACGCCGGCCCGCGGCTGCTCGTGGAGGCGGTGCGGGCGGCCGCGAACGGCGAGGCTCTCGTCTCCCCGTCGATCACCACCCGGCTGCTGGCCCACTTCGCCCGGCCGAGCAGTGCGGCCCGCCCCGCCGATCCGCCGTTGACCCAGCGTGAAGTCGAGGTGACCAAGGCGCTCGCCCGCGGCCGGACGAATGCGGAGATCACCGGGGAGCTGGTCATCTCGCTGTCCACGGTGAAGAGCCATCTCGCCTCCATCCAGCGCAAGATCGCCGCCCGCAACCGCACCGAGATCGTCGTCTGGGCCTGGGAATCCGGGCTGGTGCGCTGACCGGCACGGGTCCGCGCCGCAGCACGCGGCGCGGACCCGGCACTCAGGGGGTTTCCGCCTTGCAGGCCATATCCTGCGCCGGAAGGCGACCGGTGGTCAGGAAGGTGGTGACCACGTCGGTCACGCACTGGTTGCCGCTGACCAGGTAGGTCCCGTGCCCGCCGTGATCCGCGGTGACCATCCGGGCGCGCTCGCCCAGCGCCTGCCGCATCCGCACCGCCCCGGCCAGCGGAGTCACCGGGTCACGCAGGTTCTGCGTCATGAGCACGTTCGACGGGCCCTTGTCGCCGATGCGGACCGGCGGCTCGGCCGGGTCCGGCCAGAACGCGCACGGCTGGATGTTCGCGCCCGCCCCGCCGAAGGCCGGGTAACGCAGGTGGTCGACCGCGACGTTGGCCACGTAGGAGCCGACCGACGTCGGCCAGCGGGAATCGTTGCAGGTGGTGAACAGTTCCCCGGATGCCATGTTGTCCGCGGCCGCCAGGTCTCCCGGTGCGCCCGGCGGTATCTGAACGCCGGCGTCCAGTTCGTGCCACGCCTTCGCCAGTTCGTCGAAGCGCTTGTCGCCGAACAGCGTGGCGAAAGTGGCGTAGCGGAATCGCTTACCGTCGATTTCGTTGTTGGGCTTCCGGTCCAGCCGATCGGCGAGTTCGTAGTACTTCGCGGTGACCTGCGCCGGCGTGCTGCCGAGGTGGTACTTGGCATCGTTCGCCGCGACGAACTTCGCGAAGTCCGGCAGCCGGTCCTGGAAACCCTGGCCGTATAGCCGTTCGTACGGGTAGGTCCAGCCGCCTTCGCTGAGATTGCTGTCGACGACGAACCGGCCGCCCTGCTGCGGGAACAGCGTGGTGTACACCGCGCCGAGGTAACTGCCCCAGGACATGCCGAGGTAGGAGATCTGGGACTCGCCCAGCGCGATCCGGATCTGGTTCAGGTCGCGGGCGGAGTTGGCCGTGCTGATGTACGGCCGCATCCACGCGCTCTTCCCGGTGAGGCACTGCTTCGCGATCTGCTTCGCGTCCGCGGCCGTCTTCAAGACGTCCGCGGTGTTGCGCGCGTACGTCGGGACGATGCCGTACTTCGACTGATCGTGCGTCAGATCGCAGCTCACCGGCGTGCTGTGCCCGAAACCGCGCGGGTCGAACCCGATCACGTCGTAGCCGTCCCGCACGCTCTTCGGGAGTTTCAACTTGGCGAGATCGGCCGGGAAGGTCATCCCCGGCGCGGGGCCGCCCGGATCGGTCAGCAGCACGCCCTTCCGGTGCGCGGGATTCGTGCTGGGCAACCGGGAAATCCCGAGTTCGATCCGCTTTCCGTCCGGATTCCGGTAGTCCAGCGGCACCTGCAGCGTCGCGCACTGCAGATCCGGCGCGGCCTTCGCGACGTCCGCCGGGCACGCGCCCCAGCGCACCCCGCCGGACGGTGCGGCGGCTTGCGAAACCGCCGGGAGCATCGCCGTCGCCAGCCCGGCGACAGCCAGCGCGACGGGTAACGTTCTCCGCATCCTTGGTCCTTCCCCGACTGTGCTCGATGAGTGGAACTCATCGTGCACACGGGGAAATCCTGCGACATCAGGCGCGAGAACGGCTCCGGGTAACGATGTGCTCAGCCAAAAGTACGATCGGCTGAACCCGGACGGCCGGTACCCCCGGCTTTCCATGCGCAGGCGTATGGGCGTCAATGCCTCGTTCGCATGATTCACGAGGGCCCACCCGGGTCGCGGACTGGACCACTACCAGCCCAATCCGGCCGGGAAACCTCCAGGTGAACAGCTATCCGGGGGCATCATCGGAAGACCAATTGGTCCACCGGAAAACGCTGCGGGGGCTTGGTCTCGCGATGCCCATGGCGTGTGCTGGAACCGGGTCCCCCGCGGCGGTGAGGAGGGTGCGATGAGCGCTCCCGGAAAGATCGGCGAGATCCGCGCCCGGCTGCTCGATCTCGTCGACCTGCTGCCGGAGGGGGCCCCGCTGCCCCCGGAACGCGAACTGGCCGTGCGCTGGCAGGTGGCCCGGATGACGCTGCGCCGCGCGATGGACGATCTGGTGCTGCAGGACCTGCTGATCCGGCGGCACGGCAGCGGCACCTACACCTCGCGGCCGAAGGTCAGCCGCCGGCTCGCGATGACCTCGTTCTCCGAGGAGATGCGGCTGCGCGGGATGCGGCCGGGGACCCGGACCCTCGAACTGCGCCGCCGCCGCGGGGACCGCGCCCGGTGCCGTCTGCTGCGCATCCCGGCGGGCGAGGTCGTCGTCGAGTTCGTCCGGCTCCGGCTGGCCGACGACGCCCCGATGGCACTGGAACGCACCTTCGTGCCGGACCGCTACGTGCCCGGGCTCGCCCTCGGCGATCTGAACGGCTCCTGGTACGAGCTGCTCGCCACCCGCTACCGCACCGACATCGTCACCGGTACCTGCCGGATGGACCCGGTCCTGCCCGACCCGCGCACCGCCGGGCACCTGCGGATCCCGGTGAGCCAGCCGTGCCTGCGCATCCGCGGGATCAGCCTGGACGCCCGCGGCCGGGTGATGGAGAGCTGCGAGGCCACCTACCGCGGCGACCGCTACGCGATCACCGCCGATCTGCGGCGGCCGGATCTGCCGCACCCCCGTTTGCCCAGTTGAGCACGCACCGGAGAGGGAGGGATTCATGGCCAGGCACGGAATCGGTTCCGGGCGGCGCATCCGGACGTCGGGGGCGGCCCTGCTCGCGGTCCTGCTCGCCGCCGCCACGCTGTCGGCCTGCGGTGGCTCCGGCGATTCGGGCGGCGCGGTGACACTGACCTTCTGGACGCACACCCATCCGCCGATGATCAAGCTGAACCGGACGCTCATCGCCGAGTACCAGCGTCAGCACCCGAACGTCCGCATCGAGTACCAGCAGATCCCGAACGACGAGTTCGACACGAAGATGCTCACCGCGATGAGCAACGGCACCGGCCCGGACGTGCTGAATCTCGACGACACCACGCTGCGCGGCGAGTACCTGCCGAAACGGCTGCTCGCCCCGATCGACTACGGCGCGCTCGGCGCCGGTTCCGAGGAAGCGCTCAAGAACCGTTACCTGCCAAGGACTCTCGACGGCGCGTCGGCAGACGGTCAGCTCTACGGACTGCCGAGCGAGTTCAACGCGACCGCGTTCGCCGTCAACACCCGGCACTTCGCCGACGCCGGGCTCGACCCGAACACGCCGCCGAAGACCTGGCAGGACGTCGCCACGGAGGCGAAGAAACTCGCCGCCGCCGGGCACCAGCAGGCGTTCAGCTTCCTCTACCTGCATTCCGGCTGGTACACCCAGCAGTTGCAGACCCTGCTGAACCAGACCGGCGGGACGATCACCGATCCCGGCCACCAGAAGGCCACCGTCACCAGCCCGCGGGCACAGGCCGCGGTGAGCCTCTGGACCGGCCTGGCCGCCAGCGGCACCGAGCGCACCGCGGATCCGAACAAGACCTCCCGCGAGGCGACCGCGCCGTTCAACGATCTCGCCACCGGGCGTCAGTCGATGGCCATGGTCTACCCGTGGGCGATGGAACAGATCCGGGAAAGCAACCCGGACACCTTCGCCAGGCTCAAGCTCGTCCCGCTGCCGCAACTGAATCCGGCCGCCCCGGTGAACCGCTGGTACGGCTATTACTGGGGCGTCAGCCGCGCGAGCGAACACCAGCAGCAGGCCTGGCAGTTCATCTCCTACCTGGCGAACCAGTCGCAGCGCTGGCTTTCCGACGTGAAGTTCATCCAGCCGGTGAAGGGCTGGGACACCAGTCCGGCGGGCAAGGGCGTACCCGGGCTCGACGTGTGGTCCACGGCCTACCGGCAGGGGAAGTTCGACGAGGTGGCCCCCCATTTCGCGGAGATCAAGGACGCGGTGATGACGATGATCAACGACACCGTCTTCGACCGCGTCGCGATCCCGGATGCCGCGAACAAGGCCGCGGGGACGATCAACCGCAGTCTGGGGAACTGATGGCCCTGCTCTCGCTCCGTGCTCCGGATTCCCGGGCACCACAACGAAACAAGCCGATGCGACGACGTCGCAACGCGATCGGCGCGCTGTTCGCGGTGCCCGCACTGGTCCTGTTCGTGGTCTTCGCGATCTACCCGATGCTGCAGGTGTTCTACCTGTCGCTGTTCGACTACAGCCTGACCTCGCCGCCGGAATTCGTCGGCTTCGACAATTTCCACTATCTGGCAACGGATCCACAGTTCGGCGCAGCGCTGTGGCAGACCGTGGTGTACGCGGTGGGCACCTATGTCCCGGCGCTCACGCTGGCACTCGTGCTGGCGCACGCGCTCAACACCCGTGCCCGCGGCAGCGGTCTGCTACGACTGCTGTACTTCCTGCCGGTCGCGATCAGCTGGGTCGCGGTGTCGGTGATCTGGCGGGTCGTGCTCAACCCGGACGGCCTGCTCAACCAGGCACTCGGTCTGCACCTGAACTGGCTCACCAGCTCCGACAGCGCGATGTGGGGGCTGGTCGTGATGGGGGTGTGGAAGGAGACCGGGTTCTTCCTGATCCTGTTCCTCGCCGGCCTGCAATCGATTCCGGCCGAACTCTACGAAGCGTCCAGATTGGACGGTGCGGGGGCGTTCGCGCGCTTCCGGTACATCACCTGGCCGATGCTGCTGCCGGTGACCTCGGTGTGCTCGGTGATGGCGGTGATCCGTGGGTTCCAGTCGTTCAGCCCGCAACTGGTGCTGACCAACGGCGGATTCGGCACCCAGGTGGTCAACCTCTTCGTGTACAAGACCGCGTTCGAGAACGCGCGGATGGGCCGCGCGTCGGCGGTCGCGGTACTGATGTTCCTGCTGTTGTTCGGGCTGACTCTGTTACAGCTCAAGGTCTTCGCGAGGAGGGATCGATGAGCGGGCCGCGTACCGCGAGGCTCGGCCGTGGCACCACACTGGTCGCCGCCGGACTCGGCGGGCTGGTTTTCGTGGCGGTGCTGGCGTACGCGATCCTTACCGCGCTCAAGCCCGCCTCCGAAGTGCTGTCGGTTCCACTGCGCTGGTTCCCCAGCACGTTCGAATGGTCCAACCTCGCTTTGCCGTTCACGGAAACACCGTTCGCGCGGTACTTCCTGAACAGCACCGTGGTCGGGGTCAGCGTCACGTTGCTGAACGTGGTGACCTGCACAGCCGCCGGGTTCAGCTTCGCGAAGTTCCGGTACCGCGGACGCGACACCGCGTTCATGATCGTGCTGGCCACGCTGATGATCCCGGTCGAGATCATCTACGTGCCGCTCTACAGCCTGGTCTACTCGCTGGGCTGGGTGAACAGCTTCGCCGGGCTGATCGTCCCGGCGGGCACCAGCGCGTTCGGGATCTTCCTGATGCGCCAGGCGATCGGCAACGTACCGGACGAGCTGATCGAAGCGGCGCGGCTGGACGGTGCGGGCGATCTGCGCACGATGGTGTCCATTGTGGTCCCGGTGGTGAAAGGACCGATGTCCGCGCTGGCGTTGTTCATCTTCATGCTCAACTGGGACTCGCACCTGTGGCCGCTGCTGATCGCTTCCGACGACGAACACCGCACACTCCCCGTCGGGCTGGCCGCGATGCAGGCGGACAACCTCGGCAGCGCCGCGGTGCCGATGATGCTCGTCGCCGCCCTTCTCGCGGCCTTGCCGACCGTGTTGCTCTTCGTTTCTCTACAACGGAAATTCGTGGAAGGCGTAACGACCTCGGCCGGTATCCGATGACCGGCGCCTGGGTCGCTGTGGACAGCGGCCAGACCGGATTACGCCTCGTTTCCGGGCAGCTATCCGGAAACGGTCCCGGATTCGCTTACAGCGAAGGCGATCCCGTCGCCACGATCACCGAGGCTGTGCGAATCGCCGCTCTGGACGCCGGTTTGTCCGACCCGGTCGACGTCGCCTGCCTCGGCCTGACCTGCTACCCGGACGACCCCGCAGACCGCGCACGGCTGGGCGGCGCAATACTCGAAACCTTGCAGGCGAAGGAAGTCCGTCTCTGCGAGGACATGGTGACCGCGCACGCCGGCGCACTGCGTCACGGCGACAGCGTCGTGCTGGCCGCCGGAACCGGCGTCGTCTGCCTCGCAGTCGGGGAGGATGTATACCGGAAGATCGGCGGCGAAGGACACCTCCTCGGCGACGCAGGCGGCGGATTCGCGATCGGCCGCGCCGGACTCAGCGCCGTACTCGCTGCCGCGGACGGCCGCGGCCCGGCGACCGCGCTCACCTTCGTCGCCGAACAGCACTTCGGATCCGTTTCCGGTATGGCACAGCGAATCCACCGAACGACGGCACCGGTCGCCACCATTGCCACCTTCGCCCCCGAAGTCTTCGCCGCGGCCGACCGCCAGGATCCGGTCGCCGGTGAGATCGTGGCCAACGCGGCAGCGGACCTCGCGTGCACCATCGCCGCAGCAGTGCGAGTATTCGACCGCACCGTCCCAGTCGCCTGCACCGGCCGGGTCTTCGAAACCGGCGAGCTGATGATGGCCCCACTCCGGAAGCGGCTGGCCGATCTCGCCCCCGCCGCCCGTCTCGTCCCACCGGACGGCGATCCGCTCGACGGCGCCGTCCGGCTCGCCACCGGCGAACCCGGCCGGTACGCCCGGCTGATGTCCGTACACCATGCCGCGAAATCGGTTCCGGTCGCCAAGGAGACCACAGTGGACAGTCGAGTACCCTTTCCACCCGGTGCGCTGCTGGTGTCCTGCCAAGCACAGCCGGGCAATCCCCTGCACGGTCCGCTGCCGATGGCACGGATGGCCGCCGCGGCCGCAGCCGGTGGCGCGCGGGCTATCCGCGCGAACGGCCCGGCCGACATCGCCGCCATCTGCTCCGAAGTGGACTTGCCGGTTCTCGGAATCAACAAAGTCGCTTGTCCCGAAGGAGTTTTCATCACCCCCACGTTCGCGGACGCTGTCGCAGTGGTCCACGCGGGCGCGTCGATGGTGGCGATCGACGGCACCGCGCGGCCACGTCCCGGCGGCGAGTCACTCGGCGAACAGATCCGGCGGATCCACGAGGAACTCGGCGTACCCGTGATGGCCGACGTCGACAACCTCACCTCGGGAGCCGCCGCACGAGCCGCGGGCGCAGACGTGATCGCCACGACTTTATCCGGTTACACCGGCGGCCCAGTCCCCGATGGACCGGACGTGGACCTGGTCTCCGCACTGGTCGCCCGGCTGGATTGCCCAGTGGTGGCCGAAGGCCGATACCGCAGCGCACGAGACGTGCGGGCAGCCGTCGACGCCGGCGCGTACGCGGTCGTGGTCGGCACGGCCATCACGAACCCGATGGCCATCACCACCCAGCTGGCCAAGGCGATGTCGTGACTGTGCGAATCGGTCACGGGCAAGTCTGTCTCCAGGTTCCCGTCGGCACCCGTCTCGGTGGCTACGCCGCGCGAACCGGGGCGAGCACCGGCACCCTGGATCAGCTGGAAGTGCACGCGGTGACGATCAGCGCGGGCAACTCCCGGTTCGCCTGGCTCGTCGCCGATCTGCCTGCCGTGAACACCGATCTCGCCGAGCCACTGGCCGCCCGGTTGGCCGGAAGCCTGCGGACCCGCCCCGAACTGATCTGGCTGTCCGCCACGCACACCCACTCCGGACCGGAAACCGGCTGCCGTCCCGGCGGCGGCCGAACCCCGCCGGAGTGGCACGAGCAGGTGCTCACCGCCGGTGACCTCGCCGCCGGCCACGCGCTGGCCACCGAGGCCCCCGCCGAACTGACCATCCACACTGGACTGATCAACGATGTCGGCGGCCAGCGCAGCGGAGCGCTCCCCCGGAAAAACGTGCCGGTAACCGTGCTGGCCGCACGTGCGCACGGCCGGATTTGCGGAGTCGTCGTCGTCCTGCCGGTGCACCCGACCGTACTCGGCGCGGACAACCTGCTGGTCAGCGCCGATCTCACCGGGGCGGTACGCCGAGCCGTGACCGCCCGTCTGGGCTGCTGGGCCATGGTCGCGACCGGCGCCGCCGGCGACGTCAGCACTCGCCCCCACCGCCGAAACCAGCAACCGGACGAACTGGCCCGGCTCGCCTGCCTGGCCGCCGACCAGGTCGTCGCGCTCACCACGCCGCCCGGCCGGGCGATCACCCTGGACCCTGCTCCGCGCGGGCCTGCCGATCTGCGCCGGTCACCGGCTGCCGGGAATTTCGAGTCGAAGTGGTCCGCACCAATTGGGCCGGGCAGGCACTTCGCCGACCCGCATCGGCGGTCGAGTATGCCGGTCTCCGGGCAGACCACCTCGCGCTGTGGGTCCGCTCAGCCGTCGAGCACCGCGGCTCCCGAGCCGACCGGCCAGCCGCCAACCGCCCCGAACCCCGAGCACCCCACCGACACCCACCGGCCACCGAGCGCCGCCGCCCCGCACCACACCCTGCCCCTGGGACAGCCTGACGTCCCACGCCGATCGCCGACCCCCAACCCCGGCCAACCCCCGAACGCCGCCAGGCCAACGCAACCCCGCCAGCCCCCGCAAGCCAGGACTACCGGCCAGCCCAATCAGCCATCGACCGCGCCCCCCGACCCCCCGCCGATCACCGGCGCCCGAACCTGGTCCCTCTACCTGCCCGGGCGACTCGACGAACCAACACCCGACGCCACCGCACTCCGGCAGCAGCTCACTGAAGCACGCCGCACAGGGAACGCAGTCGCCGTCCGGACCGCGGAGACCGCGTTGCAAGGTGCCGAACTCGCCGCCTCCGCCCGGATCCGGGAGCCGCGGCTGGTGGTCAGCGCGGTCCGGCTCGGCGATCTGTCGCTGGTCGGCTTCGGCGGCGAGCCCTACCTGGCACTCGAAGCCGCGCTTGCAACCGAAGTCCCGGGGCCGCTCGTCCTGATCGGCTACACCGGCGGGTACCTCGGCTACCTGCCCACCGCCGCCGCGTACCGCACCGGTGCCTACGAGGTGCATATCTCCCCAGTCGCCGAGGGCGCCGCAGAACTCGCCGTGCGCGAGGCCGTCCGTCTGCTTGGAGTCAGCCCCGAAGGTGGGCGGTGAGCAGACTCCGGGCCTCGGCATCCCAATTCTGCTCAAGAAGACCGGTGTGCCGCGTCAGCGAACGGACCGCCGGATTGCGGGAGCGGCGGATCCGCGCCGCGACCGCGGGCAGCGCACCAAGCCTTTCTTGCACGGCCCGCAGATCGGCGAACCCGACCAGGCCCCGTTCCAGCCGCTCTCGCAGGACCCGCGGATCGGCCTGCACCGCCAAGGTGAACAGCGACTTGTCCCGCCCGTAGCAGAAATCGTGCAGGAACAGCAGATCCGCGACCTCCTGTCCGGTCGCGCCGGGGCCGAACGCCGCCTGCCCCAATCTCGCCCGGAACTGGTCCTCGGTGAGGTCCGGATGCTCCGCGTACTCCCGCAGCGCGACCCGGTTGACCAGGACCACCGGATCCCGGTACGGGTTCTCGTCCAGCCCGAGGAAATCGAAGCCGAACGGCCGCAGCTGCCGCCCGATGAGGTTGGTCTCCCCCATTTCGGCATGCCGCGCTCGGTAGGTGAAGAACTCCTGCGAAGGAAAATACGAAGCGAACCCGTGATCACGCACCCACCGGACACTCGCCGCCACCCTCGCCGGCGGCTGGCTGATCATGTCGAGCGAGAAGTAGTACGCGCGCGAAACCTTCTTCGCGAATTCGAGATTCACCGTCCACGGGCTGAAGATCACCGACCAGCGCGGGTCGTAGCGCAGCTCCGCACCGTTCGAGCCACCGACGAAGTAGTTGGGGTGCACCAGAATTTCCGCACCGGGATGATGTGCCCACACCTGGTCGGACAGCTCCCGGACGAATTCGTACTCGACCTCGTAGTAGTGCCGCGGACCGTCGCAGTCGCCACCGGTACAGATGTCGATGTCCGAGGATTCGATGAGCAACCCGTCGGCATTCGGGTAGAAGTCGAAGTACAGCTCGCGCGCGTATTCGAGCATGAACCGCTTCGCGTCCGGCTTCGTCGGGTCGAGGTTGTAGCCCCAGGAATGAATACCCTGCATCCGCGCCAGATTGCCGTTCGCCTGCTGTGCCTTGAGATCCGGCCGCTCGTAGGCGTACTGATTGGTGCCGTCGTAGGTGTAGGGCGTGAATCCCAGCAGCACCCGGATCCCCACCGCGTGCGCGTAATCGATCAGCTGCCCCGCGAAGTTCTCCCGCACGTTGCGGTGCTCGCGGTTGTACTGCCAGGTGATCGGATACCTGCGCGACCGGAACGCGCCCCCGAGCCACAGTACGACCCGGTCCACCCCGTCCACCCGGAAGCTGTCCATAATGGACTTCCAGGTCGTCAGCCCCGCGGTCGGAATCCGGCAGAAGGTCAGATAGCACCCCCGCCCGACCACCGACGAGGCCGCCGCGGCCCCTACCGGCAGCACCGCCCCGGCCAGCGCCGCGGTACCGATCCGGAGCGCGTCACGTCGGCTGACCATCGAGACCCCCGCACTGTCCGGCGATAGTCCTTCGACGTTAGGCCGGGCCACAACCCGGGAGAAACGCCCCACGCCGGATGGCGTAGACCACTGGCACGGAGTTCACTCCGGGCGGTCAGTGGTCCCTACGCGCAAACGGGTGAGGGAAGGAACACGAGCGCCGATCGGGCCGGATCGGCCAGCCGGGATACCCCGATCGGCGGTCCTCCGAAGCGGTGGAAATCTCCGGGACACCCGGCAGAGTCCCTAATCTATAGTCCCAGCACCCCGGGAGAAGTCTCATGCGGGAGATCCTCGCCGCCGTCGGCCTGTTCGCAGTCGCCTTCGGTGCCGTTACGGCCATCATCGGCCAGGCGAGTGCTCCGCCGGTCCGCCGGGCCGGCGGACCGGAGCCGGCCGCGGTCCGGTCCGCGACTTCCGAGGCCGCGTTTCTGATCGAACAGTTCGGCCGGGTCAGCAGGCTGCCCGTCGGCCCGCTGGCCCGTCTGGTGCGCGAGCTGGACTGATCCGGCAGGCACCACAGTGGACAGTCCGATCCGGACAGTGTGCTGCCCGCCGGTCCGGCCGGCGGGCAGCACACTGCGATGGGTCCAGGCTCAGGAAGTGCGGACGAGCTGGTAGGCCACGTGTCCGCCATCGTTGATCTGGGCACAGTAGAAGCCGTGGAGCTCGCCCCGCTGGGCGAGCTTGTTCCCATCGGTAAGGCAGGCCCCGTACGTCGGGTAGATCTTTCCCTCCGGCGGAGCGGCGTTTGCCGTCGCGCCCGTGGCGAAAACCAGCGCGGCGCCGGCAATCAGGCCGGCCGCGCCGACCTTGCGCAGAATGGTCATGGGTCACGCTCCTTTGGATCTCCCGGGCGGGCTGCCCGGTATCGGCAGACTCCCCCGCGCAGCGGTCGAGATCAACCGTCGTTACCCGAAGAACCGCGCGCGGCTGCCCGAAAGCTCGCTCAGCGGCGCGGTTCCCAGCGGAACATCCGGGACGCCAGGCTGATCGAGACGAAGATCCAGGCGAACAGCGGGCCGAGCGCGGGCAGCACGTGGCCCCAGGTGGCCGTGCCGTCCCAGGCGGCGACCACCAGCTCGGAGGCCGCCCCGCCGGGCAGCAGCCGCTTGAGCACCTGCAGCTGCTCGGTACCGGTGACACCCACCCAGACCGCCACGCTGATCGCGATCATGGTCACCGGCAGCGTGGTCACCTGCGCGTGTTCCGGGGAGTTCGTGATCCCGGCGGTGGCCAGCCCGAGGCCGAGCATCATGATCACGGTCAGCAGCACGGCGACGATCAGCATCGGCAGGTTGGCCGGTTTGCCGACGACGGTGCCGAGCACGGTCAGGATCACCGCGACCTGGACCACCGCGATGGCGGCCAGCGGGAGCACCAGCCCGCCGATGATGCCGCGGTCGCTGACCGCGGTGGAGCGCAGGCGCTTGAGGAAGAGGTTCTGCCGGCGCGAGGCGAGCGTGGTCACCACGCTGGTGTAGAAGCCGATCCCCGTGACCACGAACAGCATCAGGGCCGCGATGAAGCCGACGCTGCCGACCTTTTCGAAGACACCGTGCTGGTAGATCAGGTAGGCGCCGAACCCGATCGGCAGGATGATGCTGGTCAGCAGCACCAGGCGGTTGCGGAAGATCTGGATCAGCTCACCGCGGGCAATTGCAAGCATGGGAATGAATCCTGTTCTGGGAAGTACCGGGAGAGGGTGCTCAGTCGTTGCCGATGGAGCGGAAGACGTCGTCCAGCCGGGTCGGCCCGGCCTGCAGATCCCCGAGTTCCACCGCCTGGTCCTGCGCCCAGCGCAGCAGCGTGTGCAGGTCCTTCTGCAGGCCGAAGGTCTCGACCAGGAACTTGCCGTCCGGCTCGCGGGTGGCCGGCAGCGGCAGCGCGGGCGCGCGGGTGGGCAGGTGGAAGCTGATGGTCGAGGGCAGCGTCTGGGTCAGCTCGGAAACCGTGCCCTCGCGGTGGAAGGTGCCCTTGTGCATCAGCCCGATGCGGTCCGCGCGCTGCTGGGCCTCCTCGAGGTAGTGCGTGGTGAGCACGATCGTGGAGCCCTCCTCGCGCAGCCGGTCCACCGCGTCCCAGAGGTGGTCGCGGGACTGGATGTCCAGGCCGGTGGTGGGCTCGTCGAGGAAGATCAGCTCGGGCGTGCCGTACACCGCGGTGGCGAAGTCCAGCCGCCGCTTCTCCCCGCCGGAGAGCTGGGAGACCTTGGTGGTTGCCTTGGCGGTGAGGTCGACGATGCCCAGCACCCGCTCGACCTTGTCGGTGCGCTGGGTCAGCGTGCCGATCAGCTGGATCGACTCCCGCACCGTCAGGTCCGGGGAGAATCCGCTCTCCTGCAGCATGATGCCCATCCGCGGCCGGACCTTGGCCCGATCGCGCGGGCTCTCCCCGAATACGCGGACGGTGCCGGAGGTGGCCACCCGGTGGCCTTCGATGGTCTCCAGGGTGGAGGTCTTGCCCGCGCCGTTGGTGCCGAGCAGGGCGTAGAACTCGCCGCGTTCCACTTGGAAGGACAGGTCCTTCACCGCGTGGAAGTCGCCGTAGGTGAGGTTCAGACGTTCGACGTCGATGACTGGTGTCGGGGACATGCGAAGATCTCAGCGATTTTCGCGCCAGCCCGCCAGTGTAACCGCGTCATTGCTTCGCAGTGACATTCCTTCGGGTGAAGATATGACGCAGTGTCACTGTTGCCGGCCGCCTGTTCCCCGGACACACCGCCATCAACGGCACCAGAGCGTAAATTGGTAGAACCGGTTGTGCCGCCGTGGCCGTGTAGGGCTGTGAAGGGACCCTTCACGGCTTCCGAGGCTGTGAAGGGTCCCTTCACAGCCCTACCGCCCGGACGGCACGGTACGGATCGGGGAGGATGGCCCCTGTGGGGACCAGGAACGAGCAGGTGTGGAGCGCCACCGTGGACCACCTGCGTGCGCTCATCGACAGCGGCGAGCTGCGGGCCGGCTCCCGGCTGCCCGCGGAACGCAAGCTGTGCGAGCAACTCGACGTGAGCCGCGGTTCACTGCGCCAGGCATTGCGGGTGCTGGCTTCGATCGGCTACGTCGCCATCCGCCCCGGCTCGGGGACCTACGTGCGCGAGCAGGTGGCCGACGAGTTGCCGCTGCGCAGCTGGTTCCGTGAGCACGACCAGCTGGTGGACCGGCTGTTCGAGCTGCGCCGGACGGTCGAACCGACGCTCGCCGAACGGCTGGCCGACCGCCACACCGAGGCGGTACTGGCCACCCTGACCGCGAACGTCGCGGAAATGGCCGCCGCGGCCGAGGCCGGCGACATGCTCCGGGTGATCGCCACCGACGCGGAATTCCACCGCGTGATAGCGGAAAACGCGGGCAACGACGACGTGGCCGCGCTGCTGCGTTCGGTGCTGTCGCTGGTCGGCGAGGAACGCCGGGCCGCGTTGCGGCTGCCCGGCCAGATCGCCAAGGCCGTCGAGGAACACGGCGGCATCCTCGACGCGGTCCGCCGCCGCGACGGCGCACAGGCACGAGAACTCACGTTGCGCCACTTGCACGAGGCGCAGGAGCTGGTGCATCACTACGCCGGCACCGAACCGTCCACTTCGGACGAAATTCAGTAAAGGTTGCGCCTATAGTCCTCTTCGAGCCCGGCCTGCATCGCCGCGTCGCCGTCCGGGTCCGGGGCCGCCTCGCCCTGCCCGATGTGATCACGCCAGATCGTGGCGGGCTTGGGCAGTTCGGCAGGATCGACGTGGCCTTCCGGCTGCCACAGCCGGGATTCACGCAGCGCGGGAGCGGGCGCGAGCCGGGCGTGCGAGACCTCGACGAGCAGGACCACCTTCGGGATGCTCCGGCGCTCGGCCAAAGCCTCCCGCAGCGCGGGCTCGGTGCTGATCTTCGCGGTACCGCGAAGTTCCACCGCCCGCTCGTCCCCCGGCGCGAGCGCGACCAAAGCGATCTCGGGATCCTCCAGGAGATTGTGGAAGGTGTCGGTACGCCGGTTGCCGGGCCGGTCGGCGATCGCCACGGTGGCCGGGCCGAGCAGCCGGACGACTCCGGGTGGATCCCCCTTGGGACTCGCGTCGGCCAACCCCGCGCCGTCCCTGGAGGCGACCACCGCGAACGACGCGGTTTCCAGGAAAGCTGCCGCGGCCGGGCCGACCTCCGGGCCTTCTTCGATGTCCATCGGCTGATCCGCACCATCCGACGTCACGGATCCCCACAGGCCGGAACGGAGCACTGCCTTGCCGCAGTGCAGAAAGGCCTCCTCGACCACGAGTCCGTCCCGGTCCACCGTGCCGTTGATCCGCAAGGTCTCACGCCATCCGGGAATCAGCACGAGCATCGAAGCGCCGGTCCCGGGGACGGCGTCCGCAGGCACAGGCAACCGCAACCGAGAGGGCGTCTCCGGGAGGGCGAACCCCGGCGCCCCGCCGACCATCTCGGCCCGCAGCCGCCCGCCTTCGCCGACGTACCCGAACGCCGCCACCGGGGAGTGCGCCAGCAGCACCACACAGTGCGGATCGAGCCGATCGATGGACTTCATCATCACCGGCGCCGACCGGCCGCCGACGACATGTTCCAGCTCCGCCACCGCACTGATCGCTGTCATGAACTTAGGCTAACCTAATTGGATGCCCTTGTGGCGGTACAGCCTGATGACCTCGATGGACCGCCCGGTTCGGCGGCCGGTGAGCTACACCCTCTGGCCGGCCAGACCCCGCCCACGCGGACAGCTGATACCGGCCGCCGAACCGGTGTCAGCCCGGTGTCAGACCGATCGGCGATCGTGGTGGCCACACCCACCGCGAAAGGATTCCCGATGACGAGCACGGTTTCGATCCCGGACGGGCTGCCGACCGAACGCGACGCGGGCCCGTTCGATCCGCCGCGGGCGATCACCCGGCTGCGCGAGGCCCGCCCGGTCAGCCCGATGCACTTCCCCGACGGGCACGAGGGCTGGCTCGTCACCGGCTACGACGAGGTCCGCGCGCTGCTCGCGGACACCCGGTTCAGCTCCCGGCAGGACCTCGGCATCCTGCACATGCCGTTCGAGACCCCGGGCATGCCGGCGCAGACCGAACCCTCGCCGCCGACGCCCGGGGTGTTCCTCAGCATGGACCCGCCGGAGCACACCCGCATGCGGCGCAAGCTGACCGGCGCGTTCACCGTCAAGCGGATGAAGCAGCTCGAAGCACAGATCGAAGCCATCGCCGACCGGCAGCTGGACCACCTCGCGCGGCTCACCCCGCCGGTCGACCTGGTCGCGGAATTCGCGCTGCCGGTGCCGTCGCTGGTGATCTGCGAACTGCTCGGCGTGCCCTACGCCGACCGCGAGACCTTCCAGGCCAACTCGGCGAAGATCCTGGAACGGGACGTGACACTCGAAGACAAGATGAGTGCCTACGCCACGATCACCGGCTACCTCGCCGAACTCGTCACCGGCAAGCGCGCCGAACCGGGCGACGACATCCTGTCCGATCTGGCCCGCCACGAGGACCTCACCGTCGAGGAGCTGGTCGGCGCCGCCTTCCTCCTGCTGCTCGCCGGGCACGAGACCACCGCCAACATGCTGTCGCTGGGCACTTTCGCGCTGCTGGAGCACCCCGCGCAGCTGGCCGAGCTGCGCGCCGACCCGGAGCTGCTGCCCAACGCCGTGGAGGAGCTGATGCGCTACCTGTCCGTGGTGGACATCAACTACCGCTACGCCGTCGAAGACCTGGAACTCGGCGGCGAAACGATCCCCGCGGGCTCGACCGTGGTCGTCTCGACACTGGCCGCCAACCGCGACCCCCGCCGGTTCACCGATCCGGACACCCTGGACCTGCACCGCAATGCCCGCGGCCAGCTGGCCTTCGGGCACGGCATCCACCAGTGCCTCGGCCAGCAGCTGGCCCGGATCGAGATGCGGGCAGGCTTCGCCGGGCTGCTGCGCCGATTCCCGACGCTGCAGCTCGCCGTCCCCGCCGGCGAGGTGCGCCTGCGCACCGACATGAACATCTACGGCGTGCACGCATTGCCGGTGACCTGGACCAAGCCTGCTGCACCGGGGTGACCACGCTCAGACGAGCAGCACCCGGTCCCCCGGCCGCCCGCGCCGCACCCGCGTATACCTGGGCGAACGTCCATTCCTGCTCGTCGGCGATGAAGGCGACGTTGTCGTCCCAGCCGTAGGTGCGCGCGTATTCGGCCAGCCGCTCGGTGACGTTGTCAAGCATGCCTCAACACGTACCGATAGTTGATCAACTACGGCAAGGTGGACGGCGATCCTGGCCTCCCCGGTCAGCAACCCTGCCCCAGTGACCAGGCAGGGTTGCCTGCCGCTCAACCGCCGACGTACTCGGCCAGGTGCTGCCCGGTCAGGGTGCTGCGGTCGGCGACCAGCTCGGCCGGCGTGCCCTCGAACACCACCTGCCCGCCGTCGTGCCCGGCGCCGGGGCCGAGGTCGACGATCCAGTCCGCGTGCGCCATCACCGCCTGGTGGTGTTCGATCACCAGCACCGAATGCCCGGAGTCGACCAGCCGGTCGAGCAGGCCGAGCAGCTGCTGCACGTCGGCCAGGTGCAGCCCGGTGGTCGGCTCGTCGAGCACGTAGACCGCGCCATTCTCACCCATCCGCGTGGCCAGCTTGAGCCGCTGCCGCTCCCCGCCGGACAGCGTGGTCAGCGGCTGGCCGAGGGTGAGGTAGCCGAGCCCGACGTCGGCGAGCCGCTCCAGGATCCTGTGCGCGGCGGGCAGCTTCGCCTCGCCGGTCTCGAAGAACTCCTCGGCCGCGGCCACCGACATGCCGAGCACCTCGCTGATGTCCTTGCCGCCGAACCGGTATTCCAGCACCACGGCCTGGAACCGCTTGCCCTCGCACTCCTCGCAGACGGTGGCCATCCCGGCCATCATCCCCAGGTCGGTGTAGATCACCCCGGCGCCGTTGCAGGTCGGGCACGCACCCTCGGAGTTCGCGCTGAACAACGCCGGCTTCACCCCGTTGGCCTTGGCGAAGGCCTTCCGGATCGGCTCCAGCAGCCCGGTGTAGGTGGCCGGATTGCTCCGCCGCGAACCCCGGATCGGGCTCTGGTCCACCGACACCACCCCCTCGCGCCCGGCCACCGAACCGTTGATCAGCGAGCTCTTGCCCGAACCGGCGACCCCGGTCAGCACGCAGAGCACACCGAGCGGGAGATCGACGTCCACTTTGCGCAGGTTGTGCTCGGTCGCGCCGCGGATCTCCAGCGCACCGGTGGACGAGCGCACCGAATCCTTCAGCGCGGCCCGATCGTCGAAATGCCGCCCGGTGACCGTGTCGCTGGCCCGCAGCCCGTCGAGGGTGCCTTCGAAACACACCGTGCCCCCCTCGGAGCCGGCGCCCGGACCGAGATCCACGACATGGTCGGCGATCGCGATGGTCTCCGGTTTGTGCTCCACCACCAGGACGGTGTTCCCCTTGTCCCGCAAGCGGAGCAGCAGGTCGTTCATGCGCTGGATGTCGTGCGGGTGCAGGCCGATCGTCGGCTCGTCGAACACATAGGTCACGTCCGTCAGCGACGAGCCCAGATGCCGGATCATCTTGGTGCGCTGGGCTTCCCCACCGGACAGCGTGCCGGCGGGCCGGTCGAGGCTGAGGTAGCCAAGCCCGATCTCGACGAACGAATCCAGCGTGTGCGTCAGATTCGCCAGCAGCGGCGCGACCGAGGGCGCCTTCAGCCCGCGCGCCCATTCGGCGAGATCGCTGATCTGCATCGCGCTCACCTCGGCGATGTTCACCTTGCCGATCTTCGACGAACGGGCCAGCTCACTGAGCCGGGTCCCGTCGCATTCCGGGCAGACGCTGAACGCCACCGCCCGCTCCACGAACGCGCGGATGTGCGGCTGCAGCGAGTCGACGTCCTTGGACAGCATGGACTTCTGGATCCGCGGGATCACGCCCTCGTAGGTCAGGTTGATGCCCTCGACCCGGATCTTGGTCGGCTCCCTGTACAACAGGTCGTGCAGCTGCTTCTTGGTGTACTTGCGAATCGGCTTGTCCGGGTCGAAGAACCCGGAGCCCTTGAAGATCCGGCCGAACCAGCCGTCCATGCTGTAGCCGGGGATGGTGAACGGGTTCTCGTTGAGTGAGAGATTCTCGTCGTAGAGCTGGGTCAGGTCGATGTCGTTGACCGAACCGCGGCCCTCGCAGCGCGGGCACATCCCGCCGGTGATGCTGAAGCTGCGCCGTTCCTTGACCTGGCGCCCGGCCTTCTCCAGGGTCACCGCGCCGGCCCCGCTGATCGAGGCGACGTTGAAGGAGAACGCCTGCGGGGAGCCGATGTGCGGTTTGCCGAGCCGGCTGAACAGGATCCGCAGCATCGCGCTGGCGTCGGTGGCGGTGCCGACCGTGGAGCGTGGATCGGCCCCCATCCGCTGCTGGTCCACGATGATCGCGGTGGTCAGCCCGTCCAGCACGTCCACCTCGGGCCGGGCGAGGGAAGGCATGAACCCCTGCACGAACGCGCTGTAGGTCTCGTTGATCAGCCGCTGCGATTCCGCGGCGACGGTGCCGAACACGAGTGAGCTCTTGCCCGAGCCGGAGACCCCGGTGAACACCGTCAACCGGCGTTTCGGGAGTTCGACGCTGACGTCCTTGAGGTTGTTCACGCGGGCACCGAGCACGCGGATCAGGTCATGGCTGTCGGCGACGTGGGGTTCCTTGCTCACTGGTTCTCCTCCGGCTCGGGCGGGGTGGTCAGCTCTGTTCCTGGATCCGCAGCAGGTTTCCGGACGGATCGCGGAACGCGCAGTCACGGACGCCGTAGGGCTGCTCGGTGGGTTCCTGGACGACTTCGGCATCGCTTGCCTGCAGCCGTTCGAACGTGCCGTCGAGGTCCTTGGTGGCCAGCACCACGGTGCCGTAGGTGCCCTTGGCCATCATCTCGGTGATGGTGCGCCGTTCCTCATCGGTCAGGCCGGGGGTGGCCTCCGGCGGGAACAGCACGATGGAGGTTTCCGGCTGCCCGGCCGGGCCGACGGTGATCCAGTGCATGCCCTGGTAACCGACATCCCGGCGGATCTCGAAGCCGAGAGTGTCGCGGTAGAACGCGGTCGCCGCCTCCGGGTCGTTCTGCGGGAGGAAGCTCGAAGCAATCGTGATGTCCATGGCCATCACGCTAAGCGCGGCTCACGACCGGCGCTTCTCGATTCCTGATCGGTCGGGTGATCTGCTTGGCGACGCAGGCCGGGATCCCCTCGGTCGGCTGCGCGTGCTCCCGCCGGTAGCCGCTCGGGGACACGCCGACCAGCTCGGTGAACCGGGTACTGAACGTGCCGAGCGACGAACAGCCGACCGCGAAACAGATCTCGGTGACGCTCCGCTCACCGGCGCGCAGCAAGGCCATGGCGCGCTCGATGCGCCGGGTCATCAGGTACGAATAGGGCGATTCCCCATACGCGAGCCGGAACTGCCGGCTGAGGTGCCCGGCCGACATGTGCACTCCACCGGCGAGCGATTCCACGTCCAGCGGCTGGGCGTATTCGCGGTCGATCCGGTCCCGCACCCGGCGCAGCCGGACGAGGTCACCGAGCCGGGCATCGGCGGCGGAAGCACTGGTCACCTGCGCGATGGTGCCACGTCCGGGCGAACTCTCCCAGCCGGAAATTTTCCCCCCGCCGGTGCCCCTCCCGACCAGGGCTGTGAAGGGACCCTTCACGGTCTCAAAGTCCGTGAAGGGTCCCTTCACAGCCTCGAAAACTAGGCGGGTGCGGCCGGGGTGCGCGCGGGCGCGGTGCGCCGCAGCCAGTACAGGCCGATCGCCGGCAGCACCAGCGGGATGAACAGGTAACCCTCGCCGTAGACCGACCACACCGTGGCGTCCGGGAAGGCCTGGCGGTCGAAGATGCTGAGCGTGCCGACGGTCAGCACGCCGAGCAGCTCGATGCTGCACGAGACCAGCGCGATCCGCCACCATCGCCGGCCGCCGCGGGCCAGCGCGACGGTGGCCAGGATGTACACCAGGGCGGCGAACGCGGAAAGCACGTAGGCCAGCGGGGCCTCGTGGAACTTCGTGCCGATCTGCACGCCCGCCCGCGAGGTCGCGGCGAGCGCGAAGATCGCGTACACCGCGACCAGCACCCGCCCGGGGCCGGTGGCCGTCTTACGCGCTTGCTCCACTCCACACCTCGTTCAGTCGCAGCACCATCACCGGGATGGCCAGGCAGGCGATGCCGAGCACGACCGTGCTCGACCGGCTCCGTTCGGCCAGCGCCCAGGCCGCACCGGCGGGCAGCACGACCAGGCAGCCGATCAGGTAGGCCAGGAAGGTGGCGAGGCTGCCCGGCCGGTGCCCGGAGACCAGCAGCACCACGCCGATCACGAGCTGGGCGACCAGCAGCAGCTCCAGCACCGCGAGCCCGGCCAGCAACGGAGTGTCCGGGAGCCGGTCGCGCACCGACTGCACGAAGCTCCACACCGCGACGAGCAGCGCGAATCCCGCCACCGCCACCGCGAACCCGACGATCACCCGTTCCTCCTTCGTCCCGCCTGCTCCAACGTACCCGGCACGAACGTTGCGCCAGACGGGCGAGGTCGGTACGGGTGGTTCAGGCCACCGGGGGACCCCCCGGTAGAATGGCGTCACCGGAATGTGTTGATGACATTCGGCCAATTTCTTCGGCCGTTCCTTGTCCTCACCTGGGCGGACATTCCGGCGTGAAAATCCTTACACCACGACCGGGTGGTCAGGAATCACACAGGGTTCGCCTCAAGCTCCTCGCACGGCAGTCACCCCACCCTGATCAGCGGAGCCAAACCCCCGAGTTGGCGGATTGGCCGCGGCCCCCCCGCCGTGCGGGAATGGTGTCATCGCCCCGTGTCGACGGACGGCGTTTCAGCGAAATTCGGAGGGATAGTTTTCATGGATGTCCGGTACGAAGCATTCTGCTTCGCCGATCCGCTGTTCTACGATGAACCGCGGCAGACTGCCGGATCCCTCGACGACCTGGCCGCCGGGCTTCCCGAGCCGGGACCGATGTGGACGATCGGCGGGCTGGGAGTCTGGCGCTCACTGCGCCCCAAGGGACAGAGTCTTCCCGCCCAGGGCTGGAAAATCCACGTTTCAGCCGGGATGGACAACGCCGCCGCGGTGCTCGCCAAGGTCCACCGGTACTGCCTCGAGCACCGGGTGGCGTACAAGCACCTGCGCTCCCGGTCTATCCTGCTGACCCGGAATTCGAAATACGCGCCCCGCGAGGGAAGCGGTAAGCTCATCACGATTTACCCGGACGACGAGCAGGCGCTGAGCCGGATACTGAACGATCTTTCCGCGGAGCTGGCCGGTGAGCACGGAGCTTATATCCTGAGCGATCTGCGCTACCGGGAAGGCCCGCTTTACGTACGATACGGCGGATTCGCGCTGCGCTGGACCGAACACGCGGGCACCCGCGTGCCCGCGATCCGCCGGCCCGACGGCTCACTCGTCCCGGACAAACGCGAGCCCACCTTCTCGGTACCGGACTGGGTCCACATTCCGTCCTGTCTGACCGAAAGCGTGGCCGCCCGCCGGAATGACATCCGGTTCCCGTATCAGGTCACCGGTTCCCTGCACTTCTCCAACGGCGGCGGAGTCTACCTGGCCGAACGCGACGGGCAGACCGTGGTGCTGAAGGAGGCCCGCCCGTACGCCGGGCTGGACCGGGAGGGCGTCGACGCGGTCACCCGGCTGCGTCACGAGCACGAGATCCTCGACCGGCTGGCGGGCGTCACCGGCGTGCCGCGGGTGTACGAGCGGTTCCTCGTGTGGGAGCACCACTACCTGGCCATGCAGCAGATGCCCGGCCAGACGCTGGGCAACTGGCTGGCCGAGCACTACCCGCTCACGCACGGCTCGCCCAGCGAGGCCGATCTGCTGGCCTACCGCGAGCGCGCGCTGCACGTGCTCGCCCAGGTGGAGTCCATTCTCGCCGAGATCCACCGGCGCGGGATCGTCTTCGGGGATCTGCACGGGCGCAACATCCTGGTGGACGACCAGGATGTTGTCTCGCTGATCGATTTCGAGCTGGCCGCGGACGTCGACTCCGCCCGCCGGCCCCGGCTCGGTGCCCCGGGGTTCCGCGCACCGGCCGACAAGCACGGGTTCGAGATCGACGAGCACGCGCTGGCCGCGCTGCGGCTGTGGCTCTTCCTGCCGCTGGTGATGCTGCTGGAACTGGCGCCGGGCAAGCTGCGCGGGGCCGCGGAGTTCGCCACCCGGCGGTTCCACCTGCCCGAGGGGTACGCCGAGAGCGTGGTCTCCGTGCTCGCCCCGCGCACCGATCCGCCGGCCGTGACGCACACCGCGCTGGACGAACAGCAGCCCGACTGGGCGCTGGTGCGCAAGCAGATCGTGGAAGGCGTGCTCACGAGCGCCACCCCGGACCGGACCGACCGGCTGTTCCCCGGCGACATCGAGCAGTTCCGCTCCGGAGGCGCGGGTTTCGGCGTCGGCGCCGCCGGCGTCCTGCACTCCCTGCACATCGCCGGGGCAGGCCGCTATCCCGAGCACGAGCAGTGGCTGCTCGACGCGGTACGCCGCGAACCGCTGACCCGGCCCGGCTTCTTCGACGGTACGCACGGCATCGCCTACGTGCTCGAGGAATTCGGCTATCCCGACGAGGTGGACCGGCTGCTCGCCGAGTCACAGACGCTGGTCGAGCAGACCACCGACCACGGCCTGGAGACCGGCCTGGCCGGGATCGGCCTCACCCGGCTGCACCTGGCCACCACCCGCGGGGACAACGAGTTCGGCAGGCAGGCGCTGGACATCGCGGTGCGGCTGGCCGACGTACTGGACACCGCGGCGCCCCCTGGCAAGCACGCCAGGGCCGGGCTGCTGGGCGGCTGGAGCGGACCGGCGTTGCTGTTCCTGCGCCTGTACGAACGCACCGGGGAGGAGGCCTGGCTGGCCTTCGCCGAGCAGGCACTCGACCGCGATCTGGAGGAGTGCATCTCGATGGAGGACGGATCGCTGCAGGTCCGCGACGGCACGCTGCGCGTCCTCCCGTACGCCGGAGTCGGCAGCGCCGGCATCCTGATGGTCGCCGAGCAGCTGGCGCGGCACCGTCCGGAGTCGAAGGTCTGCCAGAGCCTGCCCGGTCTGCGGGCGGCCTGCACCGGAGAATTCGTGATCTATCCCGGGTTGCTGTACGGGCGCTGCGGACTCGCCGCCGCGCTGTCCTTCGCCACCGAGCCGGACCGCAAGGCCCGGGAGGCGATCGACCTGCACTTGGCGCGGCTTTCCTGGCATGCCGTGCCGTTCCGGGGCGGGCTGGCCTTCCCCGGCAATCAGCTGCTGCGCTTGTCGACCGACGTCACCACGGGCAGCGCGGGTGTGCTCCGCACTCTCGCCGCCTTACTGGACGGTACCGAGCTGCTGCCGTTCCTGGGCACCGCACCGTCCACCCATACCTCCGGCCGCTAAGGGCCGGTGGAACCCCGAGAAAAGAAAGAAGGGAACATCATGGAACACGTTCTTGGGCTGCAGGGGCTGGAGACTCCGGAGGCTGTCGAAGGGCACCATGGCGGCAGCCACCTGAGCATCGACTGCGATCACGACAATCACTTCAGTGGGCTGAGCCTGCTGCTCTGCAGCTGAGTCGAAAGGGCGGGAGCGGCGCAGGCCAAGTGCGCCGCTCCCGCTCTGACATTCTGCCCGATCCGACCGCGCCGGAGCGCCAGGAACCGAAAAGTGGGAGTGTCATGGCCGGATCCCCGGACCGCCTGCTGCGCTCGGTCGTCCTGCTCGACCGGCCCCGGCTGGTCACGGTCCTCGTCGTATCACTGATCTCCACCGCGGCCGGGCTGCTGCTGCCCGGTGCGCTGGCCACGGCCACGGACGCGGTGCTCGGCGGGCATGACGTCGCCGCCGCCGTACTCTGGCTGCTCGCCCTGGGTGCCGCCGAGGTCGCCGCGGACGCCGTCAACGTCCTGCTCCCCGCCCAGCTGACCGCCAACGCGAGTGCCTGGTTGCGGCGCAAGGTGACCGACCGGCTGCTCGCGCTGGGCGTGAGCTCGCCGTTCGCGCCGGGTGACGCGGTGAGCCGGGTGACCGGCGACTGCGCGATGGCCGGCGGGGTCGCCGCGGTGCTCGTCCGGCTGATCTCGACCGGGGTGCTGTCCGTGGGTGCGGTGGTGCTGCTGGCGACGCTGGACTGGCGGCTCGCGCTGGTGTTCCTGGCCAGCCTCCCGCTCGCCATGCTGCTGGCGCGTTCGCATCTGCGCGGGACGGCCAAGGACGTGCTTTCCTATCAACGGGTTTCCGGTGAACTGGGCGCCGGGCTGCTCGATGCGGTGGCCGGGCTGCGCACGATCGCCGCCTCCGGGACCGCCGACGCGGAGGCCGACCGGGTCCTGCGCCCGTTGCCCCGGCTGCACCTCGCGGGTCTCGGCATGTGGCGCACGCAGGCGCGGATGGTCTGGCGGGCCGGTCTGCTGCTGCCCACCGCGGAAGTCGCGGTCCTGACCGCGGCCGGCTTCGGCGTGCTGGCCGGCCGGCTGACCGTCGGCGATGTGCTCGCCGCGCTCGGCTACGTCTCGCTCGGGCTCGGCCTGGTCGGGCAGATTCCCATGCTCACCATGCTTTCCCGGACCCGCTCGTCCGCGCGCCGGATCACCGAGGTACTCGACACCGAACCGCCTTCGCGCGGGAATCTGGCTCTGCCAGAGGGAACCGGCGCACTCGAACTGCGCGGCGCCACCGTGCACGGCGCCCTCACCGAAGTCGACCTGACCATCCCCGGCGGCTCCTTCGCCGCGCTGGTGGGCAGTTCCGGATCCGGTAAGTCCACTGTGGTCGCATTGCTGGCCGGGCTGCGCCGCCCCGATGCCGGGCAAGCCCTGCTGGACGGCTGCGATCTCGCCGAGCTGCGTCCCGAAGAGCTGCGGGCCGCCACCGGGTATGCCCCCGCCGAGCCCGTGCTGCTCGGCGCGACCGTCGCCGAAGCCGTGTCCTACGGTTCGCCGGCCGGCGTCCCCGCCGTCACCGCGGCCTGCCACACCACGCGCATCCACGACGTCCTCGTCCGGCTGCCACACGGATACCACACGCCGATCGCCGAAACCCCGCTGTCCGGCGGGGAAAGCGCCCGGGTCGGCCTGGCCCGCGCGCTCGTGCGCGAACCCCGCGTGCTGCTGCTCGACGATGCCACGGCCAGCCTCGACACCGTCACCGAACGAGCCGTCACGGCCGATCTCGGCGACCGCACCCGGGTGATCGTCACGCATCGGGCCGCGATGGCCGCCCGCGCCGATCTCGTGGTGTGGCTCGAAGCGGGCCGGGTACGCGCGGTCGGCCCGCACGAGCGGCTGTGGCAGCTGCCGGGATACCGCGCCGTGTTCACGGAGGAAGTGTGAGTACGCAAGTGCGCCGGCGCACGCAGGACTCCGGCCGGGCACCCGCGCCCCCATCGAAATCGGGGGGCATGCGGCGCCTCTACTGGGGCGCGCTGTCCGGGCAATGGCGCGGTGGCTTGGTGCTGCTGGCCTGTTCGGTCCTCGAAGGGCTGCCCGCGTTCTTCTCCGGACGGCTCGTGGAGATGGCGGTCAACAGCGGGTTCGCAGCCGGGCGGCCCGGTCTCGGGATCACCTGGCTCGCGGTCTTCGGGCTTGCGTCCTTCGTCGGCGCGTTCGGTTCCCGGCTCGTGTGGCGGCAACTGGGCAAGGTCGTCGAGCCGCTGCGCGACGCGCTGGTGACCGCCGTCGTACGGGGGGTCCTGCACGATCCGGCGCCCCCGCGGAACGGGCCGGACGCCAGCGGGGTCGCCCGGATCACCCAGCACGTCGAGGTGGTGCGTGACGCGACCGGCGGGCTGCTCGTGCAGGCCCGCGCCATGGTCGTGACCACCGTGGCGGCGATCGCCGGGCTGGTCACCATCGCCGGCTCGCTGGTGCTGCCGGTGGCCGTGCCCGTGGTGCTCGCGCTGGCCGGCTTCGCCGCGCTGCTGCCCTCACTGGCCAGGCGGCAGCGCGCGCTCACGCTGTCCGACGAACGCACCTCCGCGGCCATCGGTTCGATCGTCGGCGGCGTACGCGACGTCGTCGCGTGTGGAGCCGAGCCGGTCGCCGCGCGCAAGGTCGACCAGGCGGTGACGGAGCAGGCCGCGGCGGCGGTCCGGGTGGCTCGTTCCGGCGCACTGCGCACGCTGATCGTGTCCCTCGGCGGGTTCGCCCCGCTGGTGCTCGCGCTCGCCCTCGCGCCGGCCATGGTCGCGCGCGGCGAGCTGACCGCCGGGGCCGCGCTGGGCGCGCTCGTCTACCTGGCCACCAGCATGCAACCCGCGCTGCGCGGCCTCGCCAGCACCGCGTCCATCATCGTGCTCCGGCTGCTCGTCGCACTGCGCCGGATCAGCGAGACCACCGAGGTGCCCGAGCCCCGCCCGGCCGCCGGGATTCCGGAGGGCTCCGGCCTGACCGTGCACGGGTTGTCCTTCCGCTGGGGTGCCGCGCCGGAACCGGTGGTCCGCGACCTCGACCTCGAACTGCCCCCCGGCGAGCATCTCGCCGTGGTCGGCCCGAGCGGGATCGGCAAGTCCACCCTGGCCGGGCTGCTCACCGGGCTGCTGGACCCCCAGGACGGCCGGGTGCTGCTCGGCGGCGTCCCGGTCGGCGAGCTGGCCGACCGGCCCCGGCACGTGGTGCTCGTCCCGCAGCAGGCCTACGTATTCGCCGGCACCCTGCGCGACAACCTCGCGCTCTTCTGCGCCGGCGCCACGGACGAGCACCTCACCACGGCCGTCGAGGCCGTCGGCGCCGGTGCGCTGCTGGAGCGCCTCGGTGGGCTGGACGGCGAACTCGGCCACGGCGCGGAGGGCCTGTCCGCGGGAGAAGCACAGCTCATCGCGCTGGCGCGGGCCTACGCCGCGCCGGCCGGCATCGCCGTCCTCGACGAGGCGACCTCCGCTTTGGACCCAGCCGCGGAGGTGCGCGCGGAGCGTGCCTTCGCCACCCGTGGCGGCACTCTCGTGGTGATCGCGCACCGGCTGTCCTCCGCGATCCGCGCGCACCGCGTGCTTCTGCTCGACGGTCAGGAGACCCTGCTCGGCAGCCACCGGGAACTCGTGGCGACCGCACCGCATTACGCGGAGATGATGCGCGCGTGGCTGCCTTCTACCCCAGCCGTGCCCCTGTCGACAAATCCCCTCGACGACCGTCCGGTCACCGGGATCCGGTGATCCGGCCCAGTTTCACCTTCACCCGTTCAGCCGAGCGCGTACAGCCACAGAGCCGGTACCTCCGCAAACGCCGGTGAGTGCCCGGCAACACACCGTGCCCACCGCCACACGGCCCGATCAGCGGCACCACACTGGGTTCTTTCGTGATAGAAACCTGGGCTGTTCCGTTCCGTGGCTTTGCGAAGGGTGTCGTTGCAGGCATGTCGAGCACAGTGTGACGACCACCACCCGCACCCTCAGTCGTGTCCACTTACCCCGCCGGGTTTCCGGCCTTCGCCGAGGATGAATCAAACGTGGAGAACAAGGACGAGCCCGGCAAGGCGCGCGACAAGTCGATCCGGAATCGGCTGACCAGAACGGTCCTCATCCCGAGCATCGCCCTGCTCGTGCTGTGCGTCGCGGTCTCGACGTACTTCTTCGTCGACGGTCTGTACGTGCGCCTGGTCGCGGTGTCCGTGCGGGATGTGTCGATCCCCGCGCTCAGCGCGTTGTCCTCGCTGCAGCAGGAACGTCAGGACGCACTGCGGTTCCTGGACGCCCCGGCCACCACGCCGCAGCAGCTGGATCAGCAGCGCCGCGACGCGGACGGGAAGCTCAAGACCCTGCAGGATGCCTTCTCGGACAACCTTTCCGCCGCCCCGGACGAGATCGCGAGCAAGATCACCGCGCTGCGCGGGCAGCTGGACCAGCTGCCGGTGCTGCGCTCACAGATCAACTTCCGCAGCGTCGGGCGCGAGCAGGTGAACCAGTACTACAACGGCGTGCTCGACTCGGCCGCGACCCTGTTCGACACCCAGGCCCGCGCGGTGCCGGACGCGACGGCGGTGCAGGGCGCGATCTCCGCGACCACGCTGTTCCGCGTGAGCGACATGATGTCGCGGGAGACCTCGCTGGTGTCGACCGCGCTCACCGGCGGTTCCTTCTCGCCGGACGATTTCGCGCAGTTCACCCGGACCGCCGGCTACTACCACACCCAGCTCGACCAGATCGCGCCGTTCATTCAGCCGGGAGTGCAGCAGCGCTACACCTCGCTCACCGCGAGCGACTCGTGGAAACGGCTCACCGCCGCGGAAACCGCGCTGATCCAGCACGGCCCGTGGAAGCCCGCCACCCGGGACGCCGTGCCGGTCTCCGACGCCGACTGGCATGCGCTCACCGCAGCGGTCTCGGCCGACCTGAACCGGCTCACCGCCGAGCAGGCCGCCCAGGTGTCCGCCTCGGCCATCGATTCCGGCGACACGCAGCTGCGCAACGCGATCCTCGGTACCGTCGTCGCGCTGCTCATCTCGCTGGCCGCGATCTTCGTCGCGATCAGGGTGTCGCGCTCGCTGGTCGACCGGACGCTGATGACCCGGCTCGCCCGGCTTCGCAACGACTCGCTCGACCTGGCCCGCAACCGGCTGCCGGACATCGTCGGCAGGCTGCGCGGCGGCGAACCGGTGGACGTGACCGCCGAACTGCCGAAGCTCGACCACGGCCGGGACGAGATCGGCGAGGTGGCCGAGGCGTTCAACCTCGCCCAGACCACCGCGGTCAACGCGGCCGCGGACGAGGCGAAGGCGCGCAGCGGCGTGCACAACGTGTTCCTCGGCATCGCGCACCGCAACCAGGTGCTGGTACACCGGCAGCTGCAGATCCTGGACGAGATGGAAAGCCGTGAGGAGAACTCGACCCAGCTCGCCTCGCTGTTCCAGCTCGACCACCTCGCCGCCCGGGCCCGGCGCACCACGGAGAACCTGATCATCCTCGGCGGCAAGCAGCCCGGCCGGCGCTGGCGGAAGCCGGTGTCGCTGATGGAGGTGCTGCGGGCCGCGGTGTCGGAAACCGAGCAGTACTCCCGGGTGCAGGTCGAGCAGGTGCCCGAGGTCTCGATCGTCGGATCCGCGGTGGCCGACACCATTCACCTGATCGCCGAGCTGGTGGACAACGCGACGTCGTTCTCCCCACCCGGTTCCCCGGTCGAGGTGACCGGCCGGATGGTCGCCCGCGGGGTCGTGGTCGACGTGTCCGACCAGGGACTCGGCATGAAGGAAGGGGTACGCGACTGGGCCAACAAGATGATGGCCGACGCCCCCGAATTCGACGCGATGGCCCTGCGCGCGGACTCCAGCCTCGGCCTGTTCGTGGTCGCCCGCCTCGGCGCGCGGCTGGGCATCACGGTCACCTTCGACCCGTCTCGCTACGGCGGAACCCGCGCCACGGTGCTCGTGCCGAGCCAGCACCTGGCCGGCGAGAAGACGGCCGCCGGACACGAGGACGAGGCTCCGGTCCTCGCCTCGGTGGGCGGCGGCGCGGAGCCCGTCGAGGCGCTGCCGCCGGAGGTGCCGGTCGCCCGGCACTCTCGCCAGCCGCGGCCCTACCCCGCGCAGCCGCTGCCCCCCACCCGCCAGGCCGCACCGGCGGCCCCGCCGCCACCCGTGCACGCCGAACCCCCGGCTCCGGAACCGGACCTCAGCCGGTTGCAGGGCGACCAGCGGCCCCGGCTGCCCCGGCGGCAACCACAGCAGAACCTCGCCGCACAGCTGCAGGACGATCCGGGCGCCGAGGAAGCCGACCTCACACGCACCGGTGAGACCACCGCCCGCACCCTGGCCGCGTTCCACAAGGGCACCCGGCGTGCACGGGGCGGCACGAATGACCACTGAGCCCGTTCCGCATCGAAATACTGGACAAAGAACTCCGCTCCGAACCGAAAGTCAGGGTCTGTCCGCATGAACGAGTACGGGACCGCCAAACCCGATCTCAACTGGCTCCTCGACGATGTCGTCACCCGTGTCGTCGGCGCGCAGAACGCCATTGTGCTCTCCGCCGACGGACTGCTGCTCGGCCGCTCGGCCGGGATGAGCAAGGACGACTCCGACCAGCTCTCCGCCATCGCGTCCAGCCTGCAGAGCCTCGCCAAGGGCGTGAGCCGCCAGTTCCACCGGGGTCCGGTGCTGCAGAACATGATCGAAATGGAGCGCGGCTACCTGTTCGTCTCGGCCGCGGGCCAGGGTGCCTGCCTGGCCGTGCTGGCTGGCGCCGATGTGGACGTCGAGATGATCGCCTACGAGATGAACCGGCTGGTCAAGCGGGTCGGCGATTACCTCGCCTCGGCCCCGCGCGAGGCCGCGAATCTCCTCCGGGAGGCCACGTGAGCGAGGACAACTGGTACGACGAGGCGGCCGGGCCGCTGATCCGGCCCTACACCATCACCAGCGGCCGGACCCCGTCCGGGCATGCCCCGCTCGACGTCTCGACCCAGGTGATGAGCCTGCGCACGGATTCCGCGCCGCGCGGGCTCGCCCCGGAGCACCTGACCATCGTGCAGCTGTGCCGCCGGCCGCTGTCGATCGCCGAGATCGCCGCGTACGTGAAGCTGCCGCTCGGGGTCGTCCGCGTACTGTGCGCTGATCTGATCGACCGGGGGCTCGTGATCACCCGGGCCCCGTCCCACAAGCCGGCCCAGGCGCCGGACCACGAAACCCTCCAGGCGGTTCTCGATGGCCTCATCAAGCTCTGAAGACGACGGGATCGACATGGTCCCGACCCCGGTCAAGATCATCATCGCCGGGGGGTTCGGCGCCGGGAAGACGACCATGGTCGGCTCGGTCAGCGAAATCCCGCCCCTGTCCACCGAAGAGGTGCTGACCGAGGCGAGCACGGGCGTCGACGACCTGGCCGGCGTCGAGCAGAAGAAGACCACCACGGTCGCGCTCGACTTCGGCCGGATCACCATCTCCCCGCGGCACGTGCTGTACCTGTTCGGCACCCCGGGGCAGGCACGCTTCTGGTTCATGTGGGACGACCTGACCCGCGGCGCGATCGGCGCCATCGTGCTGGTCGACACGCGCCGGCTGGAGACCAGCTTCGCCGCGATCGACTACTTCGAGCGACGCAAGATCCCGTTCGTCGTCGCGGTGAACTGCTTCGAACACGCCCCGCGCTACACCGCCGAGGAGGTCCGCGAGGCGCTCGTCGTCCCGGACCACGTGCCGATCGTGATGTGCGACGCCCGGCAGCGCGATTCCAGCAAGATCGCCCTGATCCGGCTCGTCAAACACGCGATGACCATCGTCCCCCAGCACGCTTGACTCGAAGGCTGTGAAGGGAACCTTCACGGACTCAGCGTCCGTGAAGGTTCCCTTCACCCCCGACCCCGGTGCGGCCGATAGACCGTGGCGCTGCTCGCCATATTCGGCGGCGAGCAGCGCCACGAACCCCCAGTCTCACCGGCGAGTCAGCCGGTCGCCCGCTCAGGCCGGAGCCATCCGCAAGTTGAAGTGCCGCAGGAATTCCGGTGCTTCCACGATCCGGTAACCCGGGACGCGTTCCGGCTGCTTCGCGATCCCGGCGAGCACTTCGGCCACGTAGTCGTAGTGACCCTGGCTGTAGACCCGCCGCGGCAAGGCCACGCGCACCAGCTCGAACGGCGCCGGGGTCACCAGCTCAAGCTGCTCGTCCAGCGTGCCGAGGTAGAGCGAACCCAGTTCCGCGCAACGGATTCCGCCCTCCAGATAGAGCGCGCAGGCCAGCGAGTGGCCGGGGAACCGGGATGCGGGCAGGTGCGGCAACAGGCGGCCGGCGTTGAAGTAGAGCGCGTGGATCCCGGCGGGCTGCACGATGTCCACCCCGGCCTCGTTGACCAGCCGGGCGAGCCGCGCCGCTTCCGCGGCACGGGCGGCCAGGTAGTTCGGATCCAGGACCTCTCGCACACCACGGGCGACGCGGTCGAGGTCGTGTGCGGCGAGCCCGCCGTAGGTGCGGAATCCCTCGGTGGCAATGAGGTTTCCTTCGCAGCGCTGCGCGAGCGCCGGATCGTTCAAGCCGATGAAGGCGCCCATCGGCGAGATGCCGTCCTTCTTCAGGCTGGCCACACAGCCGTCGACGAGCTGGAAGGCTTCCTCGGCGACCTCACGCGGAGTCTTGGTGCCGTAGCCCGGTTCCCGTTGTACGACCAGCCAAGCGTTCTCCGCGAAGCGGGCGGCATCGAGGAAGATCGGCACCCCGTGTGCGCGGGCGAGCTTCGCCGCGGCCGCGAGATTGGCCATCGACACCGGCTGGCCGCCACCGCCGTTGTTGGTGATGGTGATCAGCACCATGCCGACGTGACCGGCCTCGGGTCCGGTCAGCAGCGCTTCGAGGGCGGCGAGGTCGATGTTGCCCTTGAACGGTTCGAGGCTGTCCAGTTCGCTGAACTCGGCGCACGGCAGATCGCGGGCTTCGGCGCCGAGCAGCTCGACGTTTGCCCGGGTCGTGTCGAAGTGCGTGTTGCTGACCGAAATCCGGCCCGGCGCGAGCACGCTGGAGAACAGCACGCGCTCCGCGGCGCGGCCCTGGTGCACCGGCAGGATGTGCGGGTAGTGGGTCAGCTCGGCGAGCACATCGCGGAACCGGTAGTAGGACGCCGACCCGGCGTAGGAGCGGTCCGCGGCCGCGGCGGCTGCCTCCTGACGGGCCGACACCGCCCCGGTGCCGGAATCGGTGAGCAGGTCGATCGTGACCTGGTCGGCCGGCAGGTTGAACGCGTTGTAACCGGCCACGGCGAGTGCGCGCTCCCGCTCCGCACGGGTGGTGATCGGGATCTCCGCCACCACTTGGGCACGGTAGGGCGGGAAGGTCATGGGCTTTTCTCCATTTCTCACGACGGCACGCCGAGGATCGGACGTTGACGCGGAGGCAAAACCTGATAAGCCTCCGAAGACAGATAAACGGATATTCCGGAGCCGAATTCGCCCATTTTCAGCGAAACATGCGCGAGCAGCCCCACCCCATCCCGCAGCGGCCGCTGGGTGATCGCGCCAAGCGCGTTGTCCAGAATATTCCCGTCGAAATCGAGCTGGGCGAGCATGGCCTGCACGCGGGCGCGGGCGACCGCGTCGTCCGGCACGTAACTGCGAATGGGCAGGTAGAGGCTGTAGTTGCCGGGCTTCGCCCCGGATCCCTCGACGAACGAATAGCTGGAGACCAGCGGCCTGCCGTCGAACGGGCCCTTGCGCCCGCCGAGCACCGCGAGGAATTCCCGGATCACCGCCGGATCGGTCCCCGCCACCAGTTCCGCCGCACGTTCCACGTCCTCGGACTCGGCCGCGTCGTGGGCGATGTAGACCTTGACCCGGGAAAGCGGATCGTCGTCGAGATCGAGGGCGAAGAAGGCGAAGTTGTCCCGTTCGCCGCGGCGCAGCCCGTGCTCGATCACCGCCTCGAAGGCGCGATCGATGCCCAGCCGCCGAAACCCCTCGCTGACCAGCGAGTCCGCCATGGCCGGACCGCTGATCTGCGGGTTGAGGTAGACCTTGATCCGCGGGGTGCGGCCCGGCCGGAAGATCAGCGAGTACCACAGCGTGAACGGGCCCTGCCGTTCCTCGTGCGGCAGGAACAGGTCGGCCACCGCGTCCAGCCGGTCGGTGACCAGGCCGTATTCGGCGGCCACCTGGTCCAGGAAGTCCCGCGGCCCGGTGCTGCCGATCGCCTCGCCCAGCAGCCGCACCACGCATTCGCCGCGCTGATCCATCGCCAGCGAGAATTCGATGGGCGAAGTGTCGTCCGCCACGTTGGAAGCGACCGGCGGGGGTTCGGAAATGCTCATTTCCCCGGCCGGCCCGAGCAATCTCCGCAGGAGATCCAGATGCCGCCGTTCCGCGGGATCGAAACCCACCGCCCGGCACAGGCGATCGAGCTGCCCACCAGTGTGGGTATATATCGACATATCAGCCACCGAAACACTCGCTCCGACCATGGCCCAGTACTCACCGTTCATTAGTGCATTCAGCCCAGCCGGCAGTGCGCCGTCCGGCAGGCAGCCCCTCGCGACCCGCGAATCAGATTAATCCGAAACATTACTCCGGTGATACCTCCAGCAGAGCGACGAGAGCCGCCGAAAACCGTGCCAGAGTGTACCTGCCGAGGTGGTAATTCACCTGAATTCCGCATCGACACCGACCGATCCGGGCGCTACCCGGCCCACCCGTGTGGCCTAGACCACTGGACCGGCCGTCGGGTCGCCGGTGCCTCCGCCGCGGCGGCCCGCCGAAGAAACCGATTGCTCCCTCCGGGCGAAGAGCGGCCGGAAACTGTCGGTGCCGGATGCGACGCTGTCCGTCATGAGCCGAACACCACAGCACCTGTCTCCGGCAGCAGCCGGCGACCGCACCCCGATCCCACGTCTCGCCGGCGAGCGCGAGACCCTGCTGAGCAGCCTCGAATGGCACCGGCAGACCTTCGAGCTGAAGTGCGCGGGCCTCGGGCAGGAAGCGCTGTCCACGCGCGCCGTGCCGGTCTCCGCCCTGTCGCTGCACGGGCTGGCGCGGCACCTCGCCGGCGTCGAGCGCTGGTGGTTCCGCATCCAGCTCGCCGGCGAGGACATCCCCTTGCTCTACTACACCGACGAGGATCCGAACCAGGACTTCGACGCTCTGGAAGGGGACGTCGAAGAGGCGCTGTCGGCCTGGCGGGCCGAATGCACGCGCTCCCGGGAGATCGCCGCCGCGCGGTCACTGGAGGATCAGGGCACCTCGAAGATCACCGGGGAACCGTTCGCGCTGCGCTGGCTGCTGCTGAACATGACCACCGAGTACGCCCGGCATCTCGGCCACGCCGACCTGCTCCGCGAGGCGACCGACGGCTCGGTCGGCTATTGACCATTGTGGACAGTCATGCACCGGGCGTTCGTCCGGAATGCCCGGCCCGCGCCTACTGCGCCACCGCCGTCAGCGCGCCACGCGCACCGGTCTTGGGCAGCGGCCAAGGCTGCACGCCGCCGGTCACGTCGAGCTGCCGTCCCGGTGCGCTGGGGCCGGGTATCCGCTGGCCGATCCAGCCCAGCAGGTCCGGCAGCTGCGACTTGAAGGTGTTCATGTTGTGCCCGGCGTCCGGGATCCGCCAGCTCCAGAACTGCACCGGCGGCTTCGCGTGCAGCTTCAGCTGGTCGATCGCGAAGCTCTCGTAGCGTTCCTTGTCCCCGGACACGGCGAGGATCTGCACCGGCGAAGGGTGCAGCTCGACATTGCGGCGCACGTTGTTCGCCTCTTTGATGTCCTGCCTGCCACGGAACAGGTTCACCGTGCCGCTGTCCTCCTGCGCCTGGTCATAGCCGCCGATGCTGACCGCGTTCGCGTACCACTGCGGGTGCCGGGTCACCAGGTTCATCGCGCAGTAGCCGCCAGAGGACCAGCCCGCCAGCGTCCACGCCGCGCGCTGCGGGCTGACGCCGAGCTTCTGGATCGCCCAGTCGCGCAGATCCGCGGAAAGGAAGGTGTCGTTCGCCGAACCGTCGACCTCGTCCACGCATTCGGTATCGTGGCCGATCTTCGGCTGGCCGGTCGGGTCCGGGATGAGCACCACGGTCGGCGGCAGCACGTGCTTCTTGATCGCCTCGTCGAGCTGTTCGGGCAGGTTGTACCCGCTCGGCGCGGTGGCCACCTCGGGTCCGGACGGGTAGTTCGGGAACCATTCGATCGTCGGGAACCGCATCGACTTGTAGGCCGGTTCGAAGTACTGCCCGGGCAGATAGACCGTCGTGTCCCGGGACAACCCGGTGCGCCGCCCGGTGACCCGCACGTGCACCACCGTGCCCTGGCCGGTCTTCGCGCGCTTCGCCCCGAGGTCCCTGGCCCGATCGAAATTCGCCCCGTTCTCCCCGCCCTCGACGTCCACGCCCTGCGCGACGAACTCCCCGGTGCCCAGCAGCGAGCCCACGGTCGGGAAGAACCCGCCGATCAGGTTCCCGGTCAGCGCCAGGCTGACCACGAGCAGCAGGACCGCGGCGAGCACCGTGGCGCTGCGCTTGGCCTGGCGGAATTTACGCCACCGCTCCCAGAACCACGGGACGGCGATCACCGCGACCAGCGCCAGGATCCCGGCCACGATCGCTTCGACCGGCGAGTCCAGCGGGATCTCGCTCAGGCTCATGGAGAGTCCCCTTCCAGGACGCGTGTCCAGGACAGTGGGGACCCGCTGTCCTTAATACGTTCAGAGGACCACTCTCGTTGTGATCAAGTGATACGCACCACACGCAAACGGCTCAATCCGGCTACTCTCCGAATTTCCACCCCGCCTGCACCGCCCTCGTGCATTGCGACCAACTAGATTGTACACAATGAGATATTGAGCACTTGAGTTGCTTCACCAGGGTGAGTTCCGGGAGGATGGACGGCTATCAGCCGATCGCCGAGGAGGTACGCATGACCAGCCAGGACCCAGGCGAAACCGGCTCGTTGCTGCTCGACAACCAGCTCTGCTTCGGGCTGTACACCGCGTCGCGCGCGATCACCTCGCTGTACCGGACGCTGCTCGAACCGCTCGACCTGACCTATCCGCAGTACCTGGTGATGCTGGCACTGTGGGAGCAGGACGGACGGCAGGTCAAGGACCTCGGCGCCGCGCTGAATCTCGACTCCGGCACGCTTTCGCCGCTGCTCAAGCGGCTGGAGAAGTCCGGGCTGGTCACCCGGGAGCGGCAGCCGGACGACGAGCGCTCGGTCCGGATCCGGCTCACCCCCAGCGGCATCACCCTGCGGGAGAAGGCCGAGGAGATCCCGCCACGCATCGGCGCCGCCCTGGGCCTCGACACCGCGACGCTGGCCGAAATGCGCGCCACGATGGACCGCCTGACCTCGTCGGTGAATCTTTACCGCGAAGCACTTCACCCGGCATGATTTCCCGCCGCCCCCGTAGATAGCATGGGGCGCGGAAGGAGCTATCGATGACTGCACCGGACAAAGCCCTGCGGGACGTCGGGGTGAGCATCGACAAGCCCTCGGCTGCGCGGGTCTACGACTACTTCATCGGGGGCCACACGAACTACGCGGTGGATCGGCTGTTCGCCGAGAAGGTCCGCCAGCGGCTCCCGCTGATCGGCGACTACTGCCAGGCCAGCCGTCAGTACCTCGGCCGCGCGGTGCGCGAGTGCGTGCGCGCGGGCATCCGGCAGTTCGTCGACCTCGGCTCGGGGCTGCCCACCGCGGGCAACGTGCACGAGATCGCCGACGACGCGCGCCCGGAACACGACGTGCGGGTGCTCTACCTCGACAACGAGCCGGTCGCGCTGGCGCATTCGCAGATCCTGCTCGCCAGGACCGCGGATCCGGAACGGCACCAGGCCCTCGCCGCGGACATGCTGCAGCCGGGTGAGCTCTGGGAGCGGGTACTCGACTCCGACGTGATCGACACCGCCCAGCCGATCGGGCTGATCCTCAGCGCGGTCCTGCACTTCATCGAGGACGACCAGGATCCGGACGGGATGCTGGCGTTCTACCGGGCCCAGCTCGCGCCCGGTTCCCTGCTGGTGCTCTCGCAGATGACCGACGAGAATCCGGCCGACGAGGAAGAGAAGCAGGCACTCGTCGACCTCATCACGTACTACGCGACGACCACCAACCCCGGGGTGCTGCGCACCATGGCCGAGTTCGAGCGCTTCTTCGGTGGCTGGCCGCTGCTGCCGCCGGGGCTGGGGTACGTCCCTGCGTTCCACCCGGACGCCGAGACGATGTTCGCCGATGCCCCGTCGGAGTCGCGCGTGATCGGCGGAATCGCACGGAAACCGTAGCGCTGTCCCCGGGAACTGCTTGTCACGAAGCCTTGCGCAGCAGTTCCAGCGCCTCGTACATCGCGTCGCGGCCGAGTTCGACCGCCTGGCGCAGCACTTCCGGATCACGCTCCAGCACCGCCACGTCCGGCGCCCCGGCAGGTGGGCGGATGCCGGTGAGCCGCGGGTCCTGCTCGATCATCCACTCGTCTTCGAGGTGGCGCCGGTACTGCGCGCGCCAGGCTTCGACCGTGCCCGGCGCGTGCCGGCGCAGGAACCGCGGCACCACCACGTCCCGCATCCGCGGCGTCGGCAACGGCGGCTCGTCCACCCGCCGGGTGCGCAACACGAGCACGTCCGTCGCGCCTTGGGCGAGCGCGGTGCGAAACGGCAGCGGCTCGGCGATCCCGGCGTCCACGAACCGCCGCCCGCCCATCGCGATCGGCGGGCCGGCGAGCACCGGCATGCACGAGGAGGCGGCCAGCGCGGTCTTGATCCCGGCCACGTCGGTGATGAACGGGTGCAGATCGGTGGATTCGCCGGTGTCCGCGTCCGTGGCCAGCGGGTGGAAGCTGACCGGATTGGCCAGTATCGCCGGAAAATCCATCGGTTCCAGCACCGAATAGACCTGGTGCACCAGGTATTCCAGATCGATCACCGCGCGTCCGCGCAGGGTGTGCAGCGGGTTGATGATCCGCCGCATCACCACCGGATTCCACCAGGTCCGCACCCCGGTCTGCGACCGACCGCACAACAGCCATGCCGCGTTCAGCGCGCCGGCCGATGACCCGTAGACCGCATCGAACGCCAGGGTGACCCCGAGTTCGTCCAGCGCGAGCACCATTCCGCTGGAGTAGGTCCCGCGGCTGCTGCCGCCCTCGACGGCCAGCGCCAGCCGCCGCCCGTCGGTCCGCCGCCCCGGCACGCTGCGCGCGGCCAGCCGCTCGCTGATCAGCTCCAGAACCGGGTGCACAGATCGATTCTGGCCGTTTCGCGCGATTCGTCGACCCGTTTTGCCCCCTGCCGGCCGATCGCCTCAGGCGGCTTCGAGCACGAAGAACAGGAAGCTCAGGAAGGCCCCGGAGGGAAACTGTGCCATTTCCTCGGGGAAGAGTTCGTGCGCCTCCGGCGCGGGCGGCGGCTCACTGATCACGGCCGTACGGAAGCCGGCCGCGGTGAACGCGTCGGTCATCGCATGCAGCGGACGGTGCCAGAAGGTGAGCACGACCTGGTGACCGCGGAAGGTGTACTCCTCGGAATACTTACTGGTCGTGAAGTAATTGCCTGGGGGATGCCGCAGTGTGAAGATCACGGGGTGATGGACGGCCGCGATGAGCCGGCCGCCGGGCTTGAACCCCGCCGCAGCTCGGCCAGTGGTGCAGCCCAGTCCTCCAGGTAGTGCAACACCAATGCCGCAACGACATCGTCGAACCCGCCGTCCGGATACGGCAGCGGACGAGCGAGGTCCGCCACCTCAAGCGGCGTCTCGGACCCGAGCCGCCGCCGGGCCAGCTCCACCATCTTCGGGCGAGCGGAGACGGCTCCGGTTGCCAGTCGTCCGGTGCGATGCCCGGAACGCGATCGAGCAGCAACGCGAAAATCTCCGGGTCCGGGATACCGTCGGCAATGATCGCCGGGTATGCCTCGTGCCCTCCGCACGGACGAAAGCCTTGACCCGATGATGCGGAACTCGGCCACGGCGAGTTCCCCCCGCCATCGTCGTCTGCGCCGGTCAGGAGCCGGTGCGCGAGCTGGCCGGGGCGCTCGGCGACGTACCGGCGCACCTCGTCGGCGGCGCCGCCGAGGCCCGCGAGCTGGACGCGAAACGCGCTATCGACCAGGGCACCCGCCTGGCGGCCGAGCTGTAGTGGGTTGCGCGCACTGGCAGGATGGCTGCGTGCGAGACGTATGCGTGATCGGGCTCGGGCTCATCGGCGGATCGGTGCTGCGCGCGGCCGCGGCCAGTGGCAGGACCGCTTGGGGCGCGACAGTGTCCGAAGTGGACGCGGACGCGGCCAGCCGCGGTGGGTTCGAGGTGACCACCGACACCGAGGCCGCGCTGGACCGGGCCGCCGAGGCGGACGCGATCGTGGTCCTGGCGGTACCGCTGCCCGCGGTGGAGAGCGTGCTGCGGCAGGTCTCGCGGCACGCGGCGCACTGCCTGCTCACCGACGTGGTCAGCGTGAAGGGGCCGATGCTCGACGCAGTACGGCAAAAAGCGCCGTACACGCGTTATGTGGGCGGGCATCCGATGGCGGGCAGCGAGGAGTCGGGCTGGCTGGCCGGCCGAGTCGATCTGTTCCAGGGTGCGCCGTGGGTGGTCGGCGTCGAAGACGACACAGACCTGGCGGACTGGGCCGAGGTCGCCCGGCTGGTGCTGGACCTCGGCGCGTTCGCAGTACCCCTGCCCGCGCATTCGCACGACGAGACGGTGGCCCGGATTTCCCATCTGCCGCACCTGTTCGCCGCGATCCTGGCCTCCGTCGGCGCGCAGGGCGGTCCGCTTGCGATGTCGCTGGCCGCCGGCTCGTTCCGCGACGGCACCCGCGTGGCCGGTTCGTCGCCGGAACTCGTGCGGGCGATGACCGAAGGCAACCGCGAGGCGCTGCTCCCGATCGTCGACGACGCGCTCGGCAGGCTCGGCGCCGCCCGCGGTTCGCTGGCCTCCACCGGCGGCCTGGCGGTGACCATCAATGCCGGGCACGAAGGCGCGCTCGCCCTCGCCGCGGAACGCGACGCGCTGCGCTCCGGGGCCCGCATCGATCTCACCGCCACGGACGCCCGCGACGGCCTCATAGCCCTCGGCGAACGCGGCGGCCGGATCACCGGCTTCGAAGCGGGTGTGGCGGTCGGCGAGGTCTCTTGACCCGCGCGGAGGACTTTACTTGCCCGGACCGCTCGGTGTGTGACGATGAAAGCCTCACTGTCGGCCGGCAACGGGAGGCCCGGGATGGGCATCAACTTCGACGAACTCAAGGAAAAGGCGACCGGCGCGCTGCGTGACAACAGCGAGAAGATCGAACACTGCCTCGACAAGGCGGCCCAGTTCGCCAAGTCGAAGGTCAGCGGCCACGACTCGCAGATCGACGGCGCGGTCGAGAAGGCCAAGGGCTTCCTCGGCAAGATGGGCGGCAAGCACGAGAGCGGCGAGCACAAGGACGGCGAGCCGGACAGCGGCGAGCAGCCCGGCGAAGACCCCACCCAACCCGGCCCCACCCGGCCTGGCCCGCCCCCACAGTGACCAGCCTCGGGCTGTGAAGGGACCCTTCACAGCCGCTGAGTCCGTGAAGGGTCCCTTCACGGCCGGTTTGTCCTGCCGCCGTATGCCGCTCAGGTTCGGCGGTGGTAGGGCAGGAACCGCCGCATCAGCCGTAGCGGCGATTGCTCCACCAGGTCCGGCCCGCGCACCGCGTCGAAGGTCGAGCCGAGCTGGTCGACCACCCCGGCCAAGCGCGGGTTGTCCGGCATCGGCATCGAGTCCGGGTCACGCTGTTCGCGCACGGCGGCGGACAGTTCCGCGAGGGCGTCGGTGACCAGCCCGATGTCCGCCGGGGAGGGAGCCGGGGTGCTCCGGCCGATCGTTACGCCCACTTCGGTTACCGCGTCCGTCACGCGCTCCAGCCCGGCAATGACCGGCCACCAAGCGACGGCCTGCCTGCCGGCCGGTGAAGGCTCCACGATCACCTGCTGAAACGCCGTACGCAGGTCAGCGAGCGCACGGTAGGCCGCCCGCCGCGCGCGCGAACGCGCCAGCCGCGCCTCGCTCGTCGAGGTGCGCACCATCGCCGTACGCACGTACGTGGCGACGGTGTCGAAGCTGTCCGCGAGCCGCCCACCGACCTGTGGGCGGCGCGAGCCCGGCCAAAGCAGGTAGCCGACCACCAGCACGATCACGCAGCCGGTCACCGTGTCCACGAGCCGGGCCAGCACCTCCGGCCAGCTGCCCGTCCGCGCGAGGTCCATCTGCAGAATGATCAGCGGCGTCACGAAGGTGCCGAGCATGCCGTAGTTCCGCACCTTGCCCACCGCGACGCCCCCGGCGAACGCCGCAATCAACACCACCAGCAGCCAGCCGTGCGCCCCGATCGCCAGCACCACGGCGCCGAGCCCGACGCCGGCGACGGTACCGAGCCCGCGAAGCACCGCGCGGCCGAACACCGAGCCAAAGTCCGGCTTCAGCACCACGCCGACGGTCAACGTGATCCAATACGAGCGTTCGAACGGCACCATCAGCGCCACAACTTCGGCCACGGCCACGCACAGCGTGAGCCGCAGAGCGGCCACCCAGGTCAACGGCCCGGAGATGAGCGAGCCAGCCCACTCGCGTACGCGCTGCAGCGGCGAAACCGGCGTACGCCGCTGTCGGTCGTCACCTTTCTCGATCCGCTTCAACCCGGCGTACAGCGCCGCCACCAACGCGTCGACGTCCTTCTCCGGCGGCTCGGGCGGTGTCGGCAACGGCTGCGCAGCAAGCACCGCCGCGGCCACGCCGGTGAGATAGTCGATCGCCTCGTCCGGCGGCCGCTGTCCGGCGTTGACCATCGCGACGCTCGCTTCGACGGCCGGAGTCGCCGCGGAGAGCCGGTTGAGCAGCCGCCGGTACGTCGCGTCGCGGCCGGAAAGCCACGAGCGCGCGATGAGCAGCCGGTCGTAGGCGGTGCTCATCGCGGTGGTGAGCTGGTGCCGAGCCACCCTCGACGTCGGTTCGTCGGTGGCCGAGAGCATCGCCGCGAGTTCGATGTACACCTGTGCCACCGCAGTGCGTTCCTGGCTCGTCGCCCGGACCGTCCACGTCGAGAGCGCGACGAGCAGTGCCCACGCCGCGCCCACGCAGAAGTACCCGAACAGCACCCCGATCGGCAGCCCGGTGGTGTGCTGGGCGGTGCCGAGCACACAGAACACGAACATCTGCAGCGCCGCTATCGAAGCATTGCTCCCGGCCGCGCTGATCAACGCCGAGATCGCCGCGACGACCACGATCGCAGGGATCGACCACGCCGGCATCCCGCCGGTGAGCAGGCCGACGAGATACCCCGCGGCGGCTGCGACCGTCGAACCACCCAGCCGACGGGCGCGATAGCGGTAGGTTCCCGCCGCCTCGGACAGCACCACCGGCAGCGCCCCGGTGGACATCAACGCGCCGACCGCGATGTCGCCGAGCGCGTACGCGACGGCCAGCGGAGCAGCGAGCGAAAGCGCCGCACGCACGACCATGTTCCACGGAACGGGCACCGGTTTCGTACGCAGCAGCTGCACCAGCCAGTGGGGCGCGGCGAAGTCGGGGCGGCTCACGCCCCCATCTTGACCTACCGGCGGCCCGCTGGATTAATGACCAATTCGCTGACCACGTTTCTTCGGGAGGACACCGATGCCCGATCGCAGGTACTCGTTCGAGGTCAACCGCGTGAGCACGGCGCCGCCCGAGGTGCTGTTCCGGCTGGAAACCGATGGTTCGCTCTGGTCGAGCTGGGCCGGGCCGATGATCCCGCGCTCGCGCTGGGCGGAGTACGGCGACAACGGCGGGGTGGGCGCGGTCCGCGATCTCGGCCTCCTGCCGGGCATGGTGCGCGAGCGGACGCTGGAGTACGAACCGGACCGGCGGCACGTCTACACCCTCGACAGCCCCAGCCCGATGCGCGACTACCGCGCGGAGGTGTTCTTCACGCCGAACTCGCGCGGCGGCACCGATCTGCGCTGGACCGGAGCGTTCACCGAACGCGTACCGGGCAGTGGACGGATCGTCCGGCCTCTGCTGCACGGGATCATTCGGACACTTTCCGCACGGCTGGTCAAAGCCGCCGAACATCCGGCCTGAGCTGCGGCGTCTTAAATCACATCAGCCAACCGGGTGACACCTTGCGCGTCACCCGAACGTGGCTCGACTATGCGACAGGACCAAGCGGCGGCTGGCAGTGGCGACCGCGATCGCCGGGGTGATCGCGCTGACGGCGTGCTCGGCCTCGGAACCGGGGTCCCCGGAGCCGGACAATCCGGCACCGTCCTCGGCGAACCAGGCCGGGCCGCCCACGCCCTACCCGTTCGGCACAGTGCAGGCCAAGGCGCCCGAGATCAAGGACGGCAAGGTCCCGATGATCCGCAAGATCACCACGGACAAGCCGTACGTGTTCATCACCATGGACGACGGGGCGGTGAAGGACCCGTCCGCGCTGGAGGAGATCAAGAAGTCCGGTGGGCATCCGGTGCTGTTCCTCAACCAGGTCTACGTCAAGGGGCACGAGAAGTACTTCAAGGACATCCTGGCCCAGACCGGCGCCGTGCTCGGCGACCACACGGTCAACCACCCGAACCTCAAGGGCAAACCGCTGGAGTTCCAGAAGAAGGAGATCTGCGACGACGCGGACGACTTCCAGCGTGAGCTCGGCGTGCGCCCGACGCTGTTCCGGCCGCCGTTCGGGGTCTACGACCAGACCACCCTCCAGGCCGCCGCCGAGTGCGGCATGCGGGCCGCGATCCACTGGACCGCCTCGGTGAACGACGGCGTGGTCCAGTTCCAGGTGGGCAACAAGCTCCGTCCCGGCGACATCGTGCTGATGCACTTCCGCAAGACGTTCAAAGAGGACTACGAAGCCTTCCTGGCCAGGGCGAAGCAGGACGGCCTGACCCCGGTCCCGCTGACGGATTTCCTCGGCTGAGCAGCACCCCGCGACGCGGGGCTCAGCCCGCGCCGAGGCAGACGAAGGGGCGCCGCAGTGGGTCCACCGCGACCGCGTCCGCCAGCGCCTGCGCGGGTGAAGTACCGGCGGCCAGCCTGCGATGCAGCTCGGCCATGGTGTCCGCGGCCGCCCGGTCACCGACCCTCGCCACCGCGCCGATCACCGTGCGCGAGCCGCTGGCCAGCAGGGTTCCGGCGAAACCGAGAGCCTCTTCGCCCGGCCTGATGTGGCTCATCGCCAATTCACACGCAGCCAGCACGACCCGTTCCGGCGGCTGGGCGAGCCGAGTGGTCTCGTGCGCGAACAGCGGTCCGTCGACCAGCTCGACTCGGGAGAACAAGGCGTTCGCCGGCTCGTGTGCGCCGTGTGCGACCAGATGCGCCAGCTGTGTCCCTTCGAGCGCGGACAGCACCGACGCGCTCGTCGCGTCCTCGCCTTCGATCAGCCGCGCGTCCGGATAGACCGAACGCAGCTTGCTCACCTCGCCGACCGCGCCCGGCACGCCCGGCCCACCGGTCAGCAGCACCGTGCCCTGCGTGCCCGGACGCCGCGCGGTGATCCACGCCGTGGCCGAAGGTGCGAACGACACCGGATGCCCGCGCAGCGAAGGCAACGCGCCCCACGGCATGGCGTACAACTGTCCAATCGGGACGATCACGATCTCCCGGTCGTCGAGTGTTTTCACCAGGGGCGCGGAGATCAGCCGGTCGAGCTTGTCCGCCCGGCGGCGCGCGGACGCGGCGACCGTCTCGGCCAGCATCGACGGCAGGTGGTCCGGCGCGAGCGCATCGAGGTCGGCGTGCAGCTGGCGGGCGAGTTCCACGATGTCGTCCAGCGGCCCGAGCTTCAGCAGCCGGAAGGTGCCCCGATCGACGACGAGCGAGTACAGCATCCCGTTGTAGGGCACCAGGCTGACCAGCACCCGGTCGCCGAGCGCGGCGACCACCTCGTCCGGGGTGGCCACCGGCCGCGGGCGGCCCCATTGGCTGGTGTACCAGCCGAGCCGGGTCGCCTCCCGCTGCAGCGAGTCGTAGTGCTGTTCCAGCGCCCGTACCGATTCCCCCTCCAGCCGGGCTCGCTGGATGGTGCGCTGCACGTGCCGCATCTCGGCGATGTGCTTGGCCAGCACGGGATCCTCGATCACCGGCAGCGGTTCGTAGCGGTAGACCTGCGCGCGGGTGCGTTCCAGCCAGGCGAACATCCGGCGGGCGCCGGCCGCGTTGCGCCGCGCGCGCCGCAGCACCAGCCGCATCGCCAGCCTGCCCAGCTCCGCGCCGTGCACCGCGGTGCCGCACAACAGATCCAGTCCACCCATCCGGTCACGGATCATGCCCAGCTCCCGCAACCCGGCGTGGGCCTGCGCGAGTGCGGAACGCGGCCGTCCCTCGGCCACCGCCAGCTCGGCCCGGCAGAGCCGGAACAGCATCCGGTGGTCGATCGGCGTCGTCGCCCGCGGCCGCGGCGCGCTGGCGAGCACCCGCGTGGCCTCCTCGGTTTCCCCGCGCCGCAACAACAATCGCACGGCGAGCAGCCGGGCCACCGCGACCTCGTCACGCAGCCCGAGCCCGGCCAGCCGTCCGGCCTGCGCGACCAGCGCCGCGGGCAGCCGCGCGGTACCACGATTGTCCGAAGTGGACAGAATCCGGTGCACGTCGGCCCGCAGCCGGGCCAGCCCCGCGATCTCCGCCCAGGTGCGGTTGCCGCGGCGCAGAAACCGGCGCCGAGCCTCCGAAGCGCAGCCGCGCGCGAGGTCGAAATCACCTTCCAGCAACGCCGCCGCGGCCCGCGCCACCTGCGCTTCCGCGATGTGCTGTCCGGAACCATTGGCGCGCAGCTGCGGCAGCGCCTCGTCCAGGTGCCGGGCGGCCTCGTCGGCGAGCCCGGCGGCGAGCAGCGTGCGGGCCTGGTCGTAGCGGATCAGCGGCAGCGAGCCCGGGGATTCGACGACGAGAATCCGGGCCGCCTGCTCGTAATTCGCCAGCGCCCGTGGGATGTCACCAGTGAGCTGGGCATGCTTGCCGAGGTTCTGCCGGATCTTGCCCTCCAACCGGGCGTGCCCGTACCGCTGGGCCAGTTCGAGGGCGCGCAGCAGGTCGGCCTGCGCGGCATCCGGGTGATTCAGCTCCATGTGCACGAGGGCCCGGTTGTTCAGGGTACGGACCAGAATGAGGCCGCGGTCGTCGAACTCGATCTCGATGCCCGGCATCGCCTTGTCGAACGCCGCCAGCGACTCGGTGTTGCGGCCGCCGCGCATCAGCACCACCGCGCGCTGCAGGCTGAGCGTCAGCTCCAGCTCCCGGTTCCCCGGCAGCCGGGCGAGAACCTGTTCCGCGGTTTCCAGGTAGCCGAGACCGGCCTCGGTGGAGCTGATCTCGGCGACCGCCGCACCGAGGCTGGTCAGGACCCGGGCCTGCAGCACGGCGTGCGCGGACCCGGGTTCGGCCACCCGCTGGAGCCGGGTGAGCGCCTGCCGGAACAACCGCGCCGCCGCGCCGGGCCGCTGGTCGAACGCGGCGGCCCGGCCCTGCGTGTAGAAGTCGGTCGCCGCCTCGGTCAGATCAAGTACGGGCGGCACGGACACGCCCTCCATGGGACCACACCCCTGCCGCCGTACGTAACGTCCGTCCAGGTTCAGAGCACGACGGTCGGAGTCACCACCGTACGGCGATGTTCCCCGGAGCCGAGGTGCACGAGGATCTGCGTGGTCCCGCTGGGCACGTTGGCCAGCACGAACCGGCCACCTTCGTCGGTGTGCGCGGAGTAGATACCGTGGTCGGCCACCCGGACCTCCACCTCGTACTCCCCCGCGGGCGCGATCCAGCCGTCGATCCGGTGGATGCGCCCGACCTTGGCGAGGTTGATCATCACGGTGAGGTCGCTGACCGTGAAGGTGATCGTCCCGGTGGCGGTGCTGCGCACGCCGGCCAGCTCGTTGGACCGTTCCCAGCGGGCGACCTCGACGTCGAGGTTCTCCAGCTCAAGCGCGAACTGGACCCGCTGCACCAGATCATCCGGTGGTGGGTCCAGTTCGTCGAGGTAGCGGTCGAGGTCACCCAGCAAGGTCTCGTCATCGGGCAATGCGCTGCCACCACCCGGCCTGCCGATGTCGTTCACCGGCCACCTCCTTCTCCAGCGAGGAGATCGCGCATCGAATCGAGGCAACGACCTCTGGTCGGTCCGACACTGCCTCTCGGCATGCCCATCGCCTCGGCGACCGCCTGGTACTCGGCCCGCCCGGCGAGCACGGTCAACCGGAGCAGCTCCTGACACCTCGCGGGTAACCGGAGGAACGCCCGCCACACCCGCCGGTCCCGATCGGCCCGGACGGCCTCGTCCTCGGGTGCGGGGTGACTGCTCTGGAGCGTGGCCGCGACGTCGTCGCTCAGCGGCAACGGCTGCGTCCGCCGCCCGAACGGCCGGGTGGCCTCCCGGCGCGTGGTCGTGATCAGCCAGGCGGCCAGCGCCCGCGGATCGCGGAGTTTGTCCAGCTGGGTGAACAGCGCCAGCCACACGGTCTGCACCACATCCTCGGCGACCTGGCGGTCCAGCCCGTTCGCGCGCGCGACGTGCCAGACGAGGGGGGTCAGCTCGTCCACGAGCTTCGCCATACCTCGCCGGTCACCGCCCCGGGCCGCCTCCATACAGGCGGCGTGCAGATCGGCGCCGGTCAAGCCTTCCCATGGCGGGTCTACCTCTGTGGTACGCACGTCGGTCACCGTAGCTGCCTCACTCCGAAGGTGGGATGTCCTGAGCAACAGTGTCGTAGGTCTGGTCAAGCACATAAAGGTCATGAGATCTCGCGGGGAGGTCGTAGGTAGTAAGGCCCTTGCTTCTCAAGTGCACCGAGAGCCCCGCTGGATACCTCGATCCGGAGTTTTTTCCCGGATTTTTTGTGCGGGGGCTTCGTGGTGCTCCGGCGCTGGTCAGAGCCGGCGCCCCGAGGTACGCGCCGCTGCTGGCCACGCAGCCACAGACCTGCGCGGACGCGAGCCGCGGGCACGACTCGCGATGACACGACACGTGCCGGAACCTGGACAACGACGGCTCTCGAACAGGCCTGTCGAGGCCCGGCCCTGAACGGCGACGACCAGACCAAGTTCGATCGCCGCCGCCCCAGGCTCCCCAGGTGAGTACAGCCCCCAGCCATACCCGGTCCCCGCCCGACAGCCCCCAGCTACATCGGGTCCTCCAGCCGGGCGGGCACCCTGACCCGCGCGGTTCACCGCGAGCCCCCAGCTCACGGCCTTCTTCCGGCGACCAGCCGGGCCCCGGCGACACGATCCAGCCCCCTACCTCTGGATCGTGCCGAACGGGACACCGGCCGATGGGTCGCGCCGGGCCGCTGAACCACACCACGCACGAGCCAGGCGGCTCGCGCGCCTCGGCAACCGGACTGTGTGCCCGGACCACCGATCGTCGGAGTACACCGGTCGGTACGAGCGGCTGCCCGCACCGACCGATGTTCCCCTCCCCCATCGGGACCTGCTCCCCTTGCAGGCCCGCCGGGCGGTTTCCTCCCCGAAACCGCCCGGCCGCGGCATCCGGCAGCCCCCTCGGCTACCGGGCACCGCTCGTCAAGCTCAGTTGGCCGCGACCGGGTCGTCGTACGGCTCGTGGTTGTCAGGGTGGACTTCGCGTCCTTGCACGAACGGTGGTTCGTCCGGAGTAGAAGCCGGGGCCGGGGCCGGGGTTTCGGGAACGGCCGGGACCTTCGGGTCGGTTTTCTCCTGCTCTTCGATCGACATGTAGTGCCTCCCTTGCTCCATCAGGTCGCCCTATATGACGCAACAAGAGTGCACTGGGATACACAGAGCGCAGAACTTTTTTTGTCATTTTCGAATCCGCCGGGTCAAATGGACAGCCAGCTTCCCCCAAATGCCGACGGAAAGTAACTGGCTGTGAGCCCTCCGCAAGCACCGCGGCCCATTCCCGATAACCGGGCGGACCGGGGTGAAACCGATCGCCGGCGAACAGCCCGGGATGCAGGAGCCCCACCGGGAACGGAATGTGTGTCACTCTGGGTAATCGAGCCAGCTCGCGCGCCGCCCGGTCGAGCGCGTTCGAGCGACCACCCAGCACGTCCCGCAACGGCCTCGGCAACGCGGGGAATCTTCCCAAACGGCGCAGCCCCCGCCAGCATGACCGGACCCGCACCGATGCGCCGCCGCGCGTCGACGACGATGCCGAGCAGATCCCGGCGGAATCGCCCGGCCGAACGCAGCGCCAAGGAGTCGTTCACGCCCAGCACAACGACCAGCAGATCGGCAGGCCACAGCCGGGGAACCAGCTCGCGCCGCACCTCCCGCGCGGTCGCCCCGCGCCGGCGGACCGCCTGCCATCGCACTTCCCGCCCGCCCTCGGCGAGCACGTCCGCGAGCCGCCCGGTGAGCGCCTGGGCATGAGTGGCCGCACCGGCCCCGCCCACGGTGGATTCGCCGAGAACCGCGATTCGCAAGGGAACGCCCGCGCCGGCGCCGGGCAACCGCGGGGTCGCCCGGCGAAGCCGGACCGCCCGCACCGCGAGGACCGGCGCCAGCATGAGGAGGAAAAACAGCCGGAGAAGTGCCATGCGACCGACACTAACCACCAGCACCGACAGAATCGGCGCACCGCACGAAGTTGTCCACAGGCCCGCGCAGTTGTGGACAACTGAGGCTCCGCAGCACCCAGGGCGGTACCCCAGCGAAACCTCCCGCCATCACCCGCCCAGACCCCGCCGAGAGTGCCGATCTCAGACAAAAGACCTGATGAGAGCCGGTTCCGACGTGGTCCTCGACAGGCAACGTCGCCGCGCGTGTGTCACCAACTGCAGACACCGTGGGGCCAACCAGCCGCAACGGCACTCGGTGCCGGAGCCTGTGGACAAGAGCCCCCAGGCATGCCCCACCAGCCCGGACAACCAGGTCGGGCGCCTATCCAGCACGACAGGTGCGTCAGCGAGCCGACCGGCACCGAGTGTCAACGGAACTGAGCGGAGCGAGCCCCCGGAGGACCGAAGTGTCGGCAACCGACGACAGCTGCCCTCCGCGAATGCGGCGAACCTCGTAGCGACCGGCGTCAATACCCCGCATCTGTCACCATCTGTGAACACCGGCCAGCATTGAGATCAACCGGCATTGATCAATAATGCGCCCTGCGCGGATCAAACGTCTGCGGACAGGAACCGACAAGAATCCCACGCCGGGCACGAGAAGCAAACCGATAAAGCCCCGCCCAGGCCCGCCACGACGGGGCACGGCAGCAGCACATACGGAATACAGCGCCTTTGACCGAAGACCCAAGATGCAAATGGTTGTCAATAACAGCGACAACCGGTTCGCTCGAATACCAGCGAGCGACCGCAGGCTGCCCCGAATACCCGCCACGGCACCTACCGCACAGGCCGATCCGCGCCACCAGCCGAGAACACGAGCCCGGCAGGCCACCACCGCGACGCTCACCAAGAGCCCTACCGTCAGATCAAGCCGAGCACGGCCCTAGGACGGACGGCTGTCCCGATACTCAAGCCAGCGCTTGAAGAGATCGTCGACCTCTTTCAGCACGAAGGCCAGGAAGTCGCGCATATCAGCGACCCGTTTCCCCGCCGGGGAGTCCGCACCGAGCGCTTCGATGCCTTCCTCGGTCGCTTCGTGCCACAGCGTCAGCATGCGGTCGCGCTTGAGGAACGTGGCGTACCAGAGGTCGTCGTACAGGCGATAGTGGTCGCGGCGCTCGCCTGGCTCACGGACCTTCGTCACCATGCCGACCTGTTCCAGATACCGGACCGCGCCGGAGATCGCGGCCGGGCTCACGGCCAGCTGCTCGGCCAGCTCACCCGCGGTCAGCTGGGCCTCGTCGGTCGTCATCAGCGCCGCGAACACCCGCGCGGCCATCCGTTGCATGCCGACCTGAGTCAGGACCAGGGCGAGGCTTTCAACGTAGCGGCGGACGGCCTCGTCGTCGCGTTCGGTCGTCATCAGCCCATCCTTTCCTACCCCCGACCGAAGTCCACTCTATCAAGACATTTTCTTAGCTTCACAAGTTTGTGAAGCGAGCGTACCTTCCTGACCATGGGAAACGTCATTTCGGTCACCGGCCTGCGCAAGGCGTTCGGCCGGGTGCAGGCCCTCGATGGCCTCGATCTTCAGGTTCCGGCCGGGGAAGTCCACGGGTTCCTCGGCCCGAACGGCGCCGGCAAGTCGACCACCGTCCGGGTCCTGCTCGGGCTGCTGCGGGCCGATGCCGGCGAGGTCCGCCTGCTCGGCGGCGATCCGTGGCGGGACGCGGCGAGCCTGCACCACCGCCTGGCCTACGTGCCCGGCGACGTCACACTGTGGCCCACCCTGTCCGGCGGCGAGGTGATCGACCTGCTCGGCAGGCTCCGCGGCGGGCTGGACCAGCGCCGGCGGGCGGAGCTGATCGAACGGTTCGACCTCGACCCCCGGAAGAAGGGCCGCACCTATTCCAAGGGCAACCGGCAGAAGGTCGCCATCGTGGCCGCCCTCGCGTCCACTGTGGACCTGCTGCTGCTCGACGAGCCCACCTCCGGCCTCGATCCGCTGATGGAGGCCACCTTCCAGGAGGTCATCCAGGAGGAACGCGCCCAGGGCCGCACGGTGCTGCTGTCCAGCCACATCCTCGCCGAGGTCGAGGCGCTGTGCGACAAGGTGAGCATCATACGCAACGGCCGCACGGTCGAATCGGGCACGCTCGCGCAGCTGCGCCATCTCACACGCACCTCGATCACCGCGGAGCTGGCCGGGCCGCCGAACGGGCTCGCCGGCCTCGCCGACGTGCACGACCTGCGGGTGACCGGCAACCGTGTCCGCTTCGACGTGGAAACCCGTGCCCTGGACAAGGCGCTGGACCAGCTGACCCGGATCGGCGTGCGCAGCCTGGAAAGCCGTCCCCCGACGCTGGAGGAACTCTTCCTGCGGCACTACTCCGACGAACTCGGCGCGGCGCGATGAACGGCACCGGCACGCTGCTGCGGCTGGCGCTCCGCCGCGACCGGCTGGTGCTGGCGATCTGGATCGTGCTGCTCAGCATCGTCCCGGCCGCCACCGTCGGCAGCTACGACCAGTTCTACCCGACCGCGGCCAGCCGGGCCGGGCTCGCCGCGGGTGCGGCCGCGAACCCGTCGTTCGCCCTGCTCTACGGGCCCGCGTTCGACCTGACCACGGCGGGCGGGTTCATCGCCTGGCGGATGGGCGGGCTCCTGGCCCTGCTGACCGGCCTGATGGCGGTCTTCACGCTCACCCGGCACACCCGCGCCGAGGAGGATTCCGGACGGGCCGAACTGCTGGCGTCCGCGGTGGTCGGCCGGTACGCGCTGCTGACCTCCGCGGTCCTGGTGACCGGCGGGGCGAGCGTGCTGATCGGCTTGCTCCAGGCAGGCACCATGATCGCGGCGAAACTGCCCGTCGCGGGTTCGTTCGCGCTGGGCGCGAGCACCGCGCTGAGCGGCCTGGTCTTCACCGCCGTGGCCGCCGTCGCGGTCCAGCTCGCCGAGTATTCCCGCACTGCCAACGGAATCGGCACCGCGGTCGTCGGCGTCGCGTTCCTGCTGCGCGGGGCCGGCGACTCGGCCACCAACGCGCATTGGCTGTCGTGGCTCTCGCCGCTCGGCTGGGCGCAACAGGTCCGCCCGTTCGCCGGGGAACGCTGGTGGGTGCTCGCTCTGCCGCTGGCGACAGCGCTCGTGCTCGGTGCCGTGGGCTACGCCTTGCTGCCACGCCGGGACGTCGGCGTCGGGCTGGTCCCGCCCCGGCTCGGCCGTCCCGAGGCCGCCGATTCGCTGCGTTCGCCGTTCGCACTCTCCTGGCGGCTGCAACGGGGACCGCTGTTCGGCTGGCTGGTCGGGCTCGCGGTCGGTGGAGCGCTGTTCGGCTCCATCGCGAGCGGGATTTCCGGGCTGGTCGGCGGAACCGAGCAGACCAGGCAGATCTTCGAACGGCTCGGGGGCACGAACGGACTCGTCGACGCCTTCCTCGCCACGATGGTGAGCCTGTTCGCGATGCTCGCCTCGCTCTACGGCGTGCAGGCGATCCTGCGGATGCGGGCCGAGGAAACGTCCATGCGGCTCGAACCCCTGCTCGCCACCCGGGTCGGCAGGCTGCGCTGGGCGGCGAGCCATCTGGTCTTCGCCTTCCTCGGCACGGCGTTGCTGGTCCTCGTCGGCGGGTTGCTGCTGGGCGTCGCGAACGGCCTGCGCTCCGGGGACGTCGGCCGCTCGGTCGGCGATCTGATCACCGGCGTGCTGGTGCAGGTGCCGGCGGCCTGGGTGGTGGTCGCGGTGTCCGCGCTGCTGTTCGGGCTGCTCCCGCGGGCGGCCGGCGCGGCCTGGGGCGTGGCGGCGCTGGCGCTGCTGATCAGCCTGTTCGGCCCGGTCGTGAACGCTCCACAGGCCGTGCTGGACGTGTCGCCGTTCCAGCATCCGCCGAAGCTGCCCGGTCAGGTGTTCACCGGACTGCCGCTGATCCTGCTGCTGGCGGTGGCCGTGCTCGCGCTCGGTGCGGGCATGGCCGGGTGGCGTCGCCGAGACGTCGGCTGACAGGTCAGCGCGCGTCCTGACGGAAACCGGTCGGACACAACGACGTCGACGACGCGGGCGGCGGCGACGGGGGGTCCGAGACGGTCACCGTGGTGGTGCGGGTCTCGGCCGGGGGCTGGCTGGTGACGGTGATCGGCGGCGGCGCCTGGGCCGTCGTGGTCACCGTGACCGGCTTCGCCGGCGAGGATGTGCTGCTCGGCAGGAACGGCACCGAGGTGACCCGGGGACCGTTCCCGGCCACCAGCACGGCCGCGAGCAGCAGCCCGGCGGCCAATCCGGCCAGCCCCGTAATCATCACGAATCCCCAGGTGGGAGCCGTATTCGACATCCCAGCACCTCCTCGCGCACCGCGGTTCGGTTACGAGGACCAGGTCGAATCGATCATAAGCTTCGTTACCGAACGTGCAACTTGAGTCGTGCGGAATCAAGTTAGGTCACAGTGCTCGCCTGAGCTGCGCGGACTGTTCGTGGCTAAGGCCGCAAGCCGTCCAGTACGACGCGCACCAGGTGCGGCCTGCCCGGCGCGTACCGCTCGACCGCGAGCGCACCGACCATCAGCGCACGCAGGTCGTCACAGGTGACATCGGCGCGTACGAGGCCCGCTTTGTGCGCGCGCTCGAACAGGATGCCGAAGTTCTTCCGGAACTGATCACCGGCCTCGTCCTCGTACGCGGGGCCGCTTGCCCCACCGAGCGCTTCGCAGATGGCGCGGTTACGCGACGCCTGCTCGATCACGCGCAAGAAGTAGCCGAAGAAGACTTCGCCGGGCGCTTCGGAGTCGATCAGCTCCTGCGCCTCCTCCGCGTACTGTTCCAGCCGCTCCACGACGACCGCTCGAAAGAGCGCTTCCTTACTGGGAAAATGGCGATACACGGTGCCTGCCCCGACACCGGCCAGCCGGGCGATGTCGTCGAGCGGCACGGCGACCCCGTCGACGGCGAACGCTTCCTCGGCGGCCGCCAGGACGCGAGCCCGGTTCCGGCGCGCGTCCGCACGCAACACTCGCTCGGACATCGGCGACCTCCTTTCCGCACCGGCAAAACACCCCACTCCGCGGCAGCCGGAGCGGGTGCACTCATTCTCACCCGGAGAGCACCGTCCGGGGACCTTTCAGAGCGCGGACCAGATCTCCGTCAGCCGGTGAATCGCGTCCATTTTGGACAGACCGCGCACCTCGATCTCGGATACGCCGTTGGCCAGCAGCTGGCTGACCACCGCCGCCGGGATCGCGGCCTCGTCCGGCACCACCGCGCCGCGAGCCGGACGGGCCTTGTCCCGGACGCAGGCCCAGAAGACCGGCTCGGTCACCTCCAGCTGGTCGCGCAGCACGTGCGACCAGAGACTCTTCCCGTAGACCTGGCGATTCGGCGGATGCGAGATCCTGGTGCGCAGGATGCGGCCGTCCGGCAAGGGCAGCTCGTAGGTGCAGTGATGACCGGTCCGGCGGCGAGCGTTGCGGACTTCCGTCCACTCCTCGATCAGGCAGAACGCCTGGTGATTCTTGCGGGTGGGCTCGGGGAATCTGCCGCTCACGCCTGGAGCCAGTCCTTCAGCTGCGCGTCGGTGGACAGGTCGATGATCTGCACCAGACCCCAGTTGTCCCGGTGGTTGGGCGCATGCCGGAGGTGATCGGCCCAGTCCGCGGCGTACTCGCGCAGCGCGATGACCGTCTCGTCGAGCGCTTCGTCGAAGGTGGCGCCGTCCGCGGCGATGGGCAGCCCTGGCAGCAGCACGCTCCAGCCGCCGGCCTCAGCGACCACCTGCGCCTTCGAGGGCCGCATCGCGGTCAGGAAGTAGCGCAGCCGCTCGGCATCGACCATCACGGCCCGCAGCTGCTCCCGCTGCACCGTCTTCGGAATACCTGCCTCCGCGGCGTCGAGCAGATCCTTGAAGTGCGTCCGCGCCTCCGCCATCGTCCCGTAATGCGCGTCAACCGGCATTGCTGCTCCCTTCCGGGTTCCCAATGTACATCATGTACATGGCTGTGTCACTGTGTTGCCGTCTGCGCCGGGGAAGGGGCGAACAGGTGGCCTGCCGTGTCCAGCAGCCAGTTCCACACGCCGGGCACCAGCAGCACTCCCAGCACCACGAACAGCGGGAAGACCAGGCGGGTCTCCACCTTCTTGCCGGTGCGCAGCCGCAGTGGCCTGGGCGGGCGGATCTCGTACCAGGTCTCGCCCGCGATCGGCAGGGGGAACAGGAACGGGCAGCCCGACTCGGTGAGCGAGTCGCCGAGGCAGTGCACGAAGCAGCCCGCGGCCACCGCCACGCCCAGCCAGCCCGAGATGTCCCCCAGCTGGGCCACCCGGTCGTCCGGTGCGGTGAAGTACCACCAGACGACCGCGCCGCCGTAGATCGGCAGGAGCCAGTCGCCGAGGGCGGCGACGGCGAGCAGCAGTCCCAGCAGCAGCACCGCGAGCACCACCCATGGGCCGCCCGCCGAACAGCCCGCGGAGGTGGCTGCGCCGAGTACACCGGCGAAAAGCACGGTGTGCGACAGGTGCCGGTGCGTACCGGTCACCTTCTCGTCGCGAGGGCCTTTGGTCAGCGCGTAAACCGCCGCCGAGAGCCGACGCAGCAGCCAGGACAGCGCGCCGGTCACCCTGCCCAGCAGCCGGGACGCGCTGGCCCCGGGGTGATCGAGGTCGGGCAGCAGGGCGAACCCGGCCGTGGTGGCCGCGAAGACCACCGTCTGGTGCACTGCCCCGACACCGGCCGCGGGCGCCAATGCGAGCCCCGCGCACCAGCCGGTCAGGGCGTGCGTGCGCCCCATCATCGTGGTCGTCCCCCAGGTCGCGTGCGGATTTTCGCCGGGCGCGACCTTACCGGGGGATCAGGGCCGCGGGTCGTCGGCCACGCTCAGGTGCTCGGCCACGCCGGTGAGCTCGATCACCCGGCTCACCGCGGGGCTGGGCACCACCGCGAGCTCGACGTCCCGCTCGCCGGCCTGGCGCTGGGCGTGCAGCACGACGTTCAGCGCCGAGGAGTCGAAGAAGGTCACCCCGGTCAGGTCGGCCACCACGCGGCGGGAGTTCTCGTCCGCGATCAGCCCGGCGAGCGCTTCCTGCAGCTGCGGGCTGGTGAGCAGGTCGAGCTCACCGGTGACCACCACCCTCGGCTCGGCGGCCGCGGTGTCCAGCGTGATGCCGAATCCGGGCGGGGTGGCGTTCTGGTCGGCTGCGGGCATGCAGTTTCTCCTCGTCAGGCGCTGCTCCTGCGCCGGAGCGCCTGTGGTCTCGAGTGGCAACCGTGTCACGGCTGCAAAGGCATCCGGAAACCCAACCCTAACCCAGTGGGTGACTGCCACTGCGACGGCACGGCCTCCCGCCGGTCGTCCACACCGGGATGACCCACACACGACGAACCCCGCGTACGGCTTCGTACGCGGGGGAAAGCTGCCGGTACTCAGGCGGAGATCGCCTTGCGCTTGGCCGCCCGGCGCGCTCGCATGAACAGCTCACGCCGTTCGATCTCGCCGAGGCCACCCCAGATGCCGTACGGCTCCTCCACCGCCATCGCGTGCCGGCGGCATTGCGCCAGCACAGGGCAGGTCTGGCAGATCGCCTTGGCCCGCGACTCGCGGCGCTCGCGGGCCGAGCCGCGTTCGTTGTCGGTGTGGAAGAACAGGCTGCTGTCCGCGCCGCGGCAGCTCCCGCGCAGCTGCCACTCCCATTCTTCGGCGACCACATTGGGCAACCGGCTCACGTCAGCCATCTCGTCCCCACCTTCCCCTGGACCGGGCACTCCGTTCGCTACATGCCCGCCGGTCGCAGCGATCAAACGCGGGTTTGGTTTGCTCACACCCCGGGCATCTGCAGACCGGGCACCACAGAACACGGCGCGGCCCGCCGGAGAGAGGACAGTACGTGGAGGAGAACGCCCCGCTCGAGCGCGCGGACGCCCAGCTCATCGAGGTGCGGACGGCGGCGATCCCGCACGTGGTGCCGACGCTGCGCACGATCGTGGCCGACATCGCCATGCGGCAGGATTTCGACCTGGACGCGGTCGAGGACCTCCGGATGGCCGTGGACGAGGCCTGCTCCATGCTGCTGCCCGCCGCCGCGGACGGGAAGCTCACCTGCGTCTTCTCCTGGATCGAGGGACGGGTCGAGGTCACCGTGTCGGTGACCACCGACGAACCGGACCACGGCGAGGACACCGGGCTGTCCTGGCAGCTGCTCACCGCACTGGCCACCTCGGCCCGGCGCACGGTGACCCCGGCGGGTGAGCGGTATCTGTCCCGGGTGCAGCTGGTCCGGGAGAGCGAGACGGCCCGCTCGTGACCGACCCCGGCGGCGGCGGCGAGCCCACCGACGTGGCGGCCCTGTTCCACGAGCTGAGCACCCTGCCCGCCACGGCTGCGCGCCACGAGGAGATCCGCGACCGGCTGGTCCGCGAGCACCTCGAACTCGCCCGCAACCTGGCGCGCAAGTTCCGCAACCGGGACGAGGCGATGGAAGATCTGGTGCAGATCGCCACGGTCGGCCTGATCCACGCGGTGGACCGGTACGACCCGGGCCAGGGCAGTGACTTCCTCGCCTTCGCGGTACCCACGATCTCCGGCGAGCTGCGCCACCACTTCCGGGACAACAGCTGGTCGGTCCGCGTGCCGCGGCGGCTCAAGGAGCTGAACGCGACGATCTCGGCGGCGCGCGAGGAGCTCACCGTCCGGCTGTCGCGCGCGCCCCGGCCGAGCGAGATCGCCCAGCACCTCGACGTGCCGGTCGAGGATGTCTACGAAGGACTGCGGGCCGGCCAGGGCCGTTACGGCGCTTCGCTGGACAACCTGCTGGAGAACTCCGCGCACACCCGGTTCGGCGCGCCGGACGCGAACCTCGGGCAGGCGGAGCTGCGCGAGGCGCTGCGGCCGATGCTGGACAGCCTGCCCGAGCGGGAGCGGAAGATCGTCGCGCTGCGGTTCGGCTCCGGGATGAGCCAGTCGGACATCGCGCGCCGCGTCGGGGTCTCCCAGATGCAGGTGTCCCGGTTGCTGGCCGCGACCTTGGCGAAGCTGCGTACCGGGCTGTCCGAGACCGACCTCACCGAGGGCACTTGATTCGGCCGGGTCGCGGTTGGGTAAACACCACAGAGCAAGTGACCGAAGAGGCTTGGGAGGTGGATGCCATGACGACGTCGCGGATGCCGTCGAGGCGCGCCACGGTACCGGCTCCGGATCCGCTGCGGGTGGTCCTCCCGGCCGACGTTACCGCTCCCGCGGTCGCGCGGCGGCGCATCCAGGCCGCGCTGGCCTCGATCGACCTGCCCGGGACCCTGCGGGACGACGTGCTGCTGGCGACCTCCGAACTGGTCACCAACGCCGTCGAGCACGGCGAACGGCCGGAGCGGCTGGAGCTGATGCTGACCACCGAGGAGCTGGTGGTGTCGGTGTTCGACCGCGGGGCGAAGATCCCGGAGCTGCAAGCGCCCTCTTCCCCGGCGGCTGCGCGCAGCCGAGGGCTGCAGCTGGTGCACGCGCTGTCCATACGGTGGGGTTACAACCCGGCTGAGGGCGGCAAGTGCGTCTGGGCCGCCTTCGCGCTCTGACGCGGTCTGTAGCGGTTCCAGGATCGGGCGCCATCACATCTGTGACCTGCGCCGTTGATCGCCCGCTTCCCGGTGTCGTACTGTCACCAGGCGACTACGGGAGGGGCGCAGATGGGGTTCCGAACTGTGCCGGACACGCTACGTGCAGCCGGTAAAGCTGCTGGTGAGGCATCGAGTGCGCTACGGGGTGGCGCGGAATGCGCGGGGCCGGTCGGGGGTGTTGCGGCGGCCTTGCCCGGCGGGAAGACCGCTGGGGCGGCATCGACGTTCAGTAGCTCATGGGTGCGCACGTTCACCGAATGGTGCACCGAGGCCAACCAGCATGCCGCTGACCTGGGGAAAGCCGCCGACAGCTATCGAGCTGGTGACCATTTTGCCGCGAACAGCGCCGCCGATGCCGGACGTCTGCGGGGGCCTCTCTGATGGTCAGCTTGTCCGATGTCAAGCGCTGGAATGCCGGTCAGCTTGACCAGATCTTCCAGACCGTGCAGCAACGGCTTCAGGTCCTCACCCATTCCGGGGACGACTTCGGGAAGGTGATTCCCATCGAAGGCTGGGAAGGCCCGGCCGCCGACACGGCGGGATCCGCGCACAAGAGCCTCATGTCCCGGCTCGACAAGCTGGCTGCGGGTGCGAGCATCGTGCACAAGGCGATCGGACAGGCCGCCGATGCCATCACCGGCGTGCAGCACGCCATCACCAACGCCGAAGAGCTGGCCGGCAGGTACGGCTACCAGATCGCGGACAACGGAGCCGTCACCGACCGCTACCCCGACTGCAAGGCACCCCCGGAACTGAACCCCGATGACCGGGCGCGCGCACGTACCGAGGTTGCCGACGCGTTAGCACAGGCACTGCGCACCGCTGACGACATCGACAATGATCTTGCCTCGATACTCGGCCGTGCCGAACGTGGCGAGTTCGACACCGGCAACGAAACCTCCGTCTCCGCGGCTGCTGCTGACGGCACCAAGGACCCAGGACTGACGTTGCTGGAACCCCCCAATAACGGCAACCCAACCCAAAACGCAGGCTGGTGGAACTCCCTTTCACCGGCAGGGCAAGCCATCCTTCTCCGCGACCACCCCGATTGGCTCGGCAACCTTGACGGGCTGCCTGGATCAGTGCGTTCGCAAGCCAACATCGCCCGGCTTCCGGCTGAACGCGCCGACATTCAGCGCCAGCTCACCGAGGCGCAATCCTTCGTCGATCAGGTCCCTCGGCGCCTCTCACGATGTCCAGAATCAGCCGCTGCACCTGACCGCGCTCGGGCACTCCTACGGAAGCCTGACCACCGGCATCGCTCTGCAACAGTCGACCCCGGTTCATGACGCAGTCGTCTTCGGGTCGCCCGGCCTCGGCATGCAGTCCCCGAGCGACCTCAAGGTGCCGCAGGGACACGTGTTCTCGGAGTGGTCGGACCAGGACCCGGTACCCCGGCTGGACATTGCCCACAACTTCGGCACCTCTCCCTACCAAGGGATCTCGGGTGGATCGGTTGCCGGAATCGAACAGCTGTCCACCGGTGACAAAACCGGGGCCGACGGGCAACCCTTGCATGCCACGCACCAGCACGGTCAGTACCTGGACAACAACTCCACAAGCCAATACAACATGGCTAGCGTGGTCGCGGGTCAGCCGCATCTCACTATCCGGCACGTGCAACCTTGGGAAGTGCCGTCGCCACCGCCGACGCCCGGACAGCCGATCCCGGCACCTCCAGGCCGTGAACCGCAACCGCCGCCACATCGATGAAGGCAAACCGTCACCTCATGAAACGCACTCTTGCCCTGACCGCTGTCGCATGTATCGCTTTGACAGCGAGCGCGTGCGGACCAGACGTACCCCCGGAGACCACCGTGGACCAAAAGACCGAGCAATTCCACAAGCTCATGAAACGGCCGGACATCGATCAGGCCATGGCAACGTATGATGAGATGTATGGAAAGCTGCGGTCCCAGCTGACAGCAACTGTACCGAGCCTGAAGTGGCGTCAGACTGACGATGTCTCCGGCTCCGGCTGCGGAAACAATTTTCCCGCCGTCAACGCCGACCTGCGCACATATGACGCCGTCGAGCGCGGACTCCCGAACTGGGTAGCCGAAGGTAAGATTCCCGATGAGCAATGGGAAGCTGCGCAAAAAGTGGCTGATACCCTGCTTCGGTTTTACGGATTCGACTCAGGACCGGTTGTCGTGAAGAACCAGCCATCGGATCACTACGTTACGTTTCACGCGCCGGACGGTTCGGAAGTCACGTTCGGCACCGCAGTCAACACCGGCCTGACGGTACGAATCGGTTGCCACTTGACTGCCGATGCGAAGAAGCGCGGAACTCCGGCGGCGCCGCCTACTTACTGAAGGTGGCTGCATCGCGCAACGCTGATCAAGCGCGCGAACACCGTCGCAAGCGAGCTGCCTTCGCTGTCAGCTGAAGCCATCACCGGGGTACGCGACACGTACGACGAGCTGATCCGGCCGCTCGTGCACAGCAAGTGGTGACCGCTACCCCTGCGACAGGTAGCTGACCAACCGCTCCGCCACCTCGTTCGGGCGGCTCAGCAGCGCGACGTGTGATCCGTCCAGCTCGTCGGCGACGATGCCCAACCGCTCGCGCGCAACGCGACGCTGCAGGTCGGCCGAGAAGAACCGGTCGTCTCGAAACAACAGCGCACGCGTTGGGACATCGGGCAGTGCAGCGCCCGGCCACGGCTCGGCGTACTCGGCGCTCGCCTGCTCCCTGCCGCGTCGGGCGCCCTCCTCGACCAGGTCGGCAGGTACGTCGTGCTGGAACTGCTCCACCGGGGAGAGCCCCTCCGGCGAGGAGAACCCGACGTTGCCCCACCAGTCGCGCGGTGGCTCGCCCGGCGCGGGCACCATGCCGGCCACGAACACCAGCAACCGCGCGCCGATCCGCTCGGCGACCAGCGGCGCGGTGAACCCGCCGTAGGAATGCCCGACGACCACGACGTCCTGCGCGGCGCCGAGCGCGGCCACGACGGTGTCCGTGAAATCGCGCAGGGTCGCTCGCGGATCTTCGATGGGCAGGTCCGGTGTCACGGCCTCGTGCCCCAGCTCGCGCAGCCGCGCGGCCACGAGGTGCCAGTCCCACCCGCTCCCGCCGCCGCCATGGATCAGTGCGAAAGTCGCCATGGCACCCGAGGTTAGCTCGGGCACCGCCGCAGCATGTCCGACAGCGCGGACTTCTCGCCGGTGGTGACGGTCAGCCCGTAGTAGTGCTTCACCGTGATCCAGTCCGTCGCATAGGTGCACCAGAACGACACCAGCGGCGGCTTCCACTCGTCGGGTGCCTTGTCGCTCTTCTGCCGGTTCACGCGGCCGGTCACGGCGAACAGCTGCGGGCGCGTCAGATCGTTGGCGAACTGCTCGCGCTTGTCCTGCGGCCAATCGCGGGCACCGCTCGCCCACGCCTGGCCGAGCGGAACCATGTGGTCGATGTCCAGGTCACCCGCCTTGGTCCAGGTCTCCCCGTCGTAGAGACTGTGCCAGGTGCCCGCGGTCGGGTTGCAGTCCTTGCCCGCCTTGACGTCCTCGCCGTCGCGCTGCAGCACCGTCTCGCGGGTGTCGCAGTTGTGCCCCTGGCTGTCCCAGTGCGGGAACTTCGCCCGCGAGTAGCCACTCATCGAGGTGCGCTCGGCGACTTTCAGCTCGGACAGCTGTTTCCCGGCGTCGCCGGACGGCGCGGGCTCGGCGTCCACCTGCCGGTTCGAGTACCACCAGAAGCCGCCGGCGGCGATGAGGAGAACGACGACGAGCGGCACGATCCGCCGAGCGGAGATGGTCCTGGGCACAACGCGGCAGTATGCCCGCCGCCATGGCCGCCGCCGCACCGGACACGCGGCCTTCCCGGACGTGGCCTCGGCCACCATCTGTTGCCGGTCAACGAAAAGCTTCGGCACGGAGGAGATCGGCAACAGCTGTCACGCCAGCGCGTCCAGCTGCGATTACGTGGTGGGGGACCCGGCCGAAGGGAGGTGGCCGATGACCGGTCGGCTGCGGAAGTGGCACGCGCGTGTCGACGGCTACCTACGACGGAAGGCGGCCGAAGGGGGCAACGTCGTGGCCATGGCCAGGGTCGCCGCCGCGCTCCGGGAACGCGGGGATGTCGCCGGGGCCGAGGGCTGGTATCGGCGGGCGGCCACGGGCGGCAACCCGGTCGCGATGACCGCGCTGGCCCGTCTGCTGACCGAACGCGGGGCCGACGACGAGGCCGCGCGCTGGTACCGGGAGGCGGCGCAGGCCGGTGACCCACAAGGAATGCTCGAACTGGGCCGGAGCTGCGAACGCCAGGGCCGGATCGCGGACGCCGAGCGCTGGTTCCGCGACGCGGCGGTGGGCGGCGCGCCGGGCGCGGCCGGGGCGCTCGGCCATCTGCTCGTCGAGCTAGGCCGCGGCAGCGAGGCGGAACGCTGGTGCCGGAGCGCGGCGCGGGACGGCGGCCCGGTCGCGATGCTCGACCTCGGCATGGTGCTGGCCGAACGCGACGAACACGCCGAGGCGCAGATGTGGTGGCGCGCCGCGCTGGATTCCGGCGAACTCGCCGCGACCTGCCTGCTCGGCAGACAGGCGGAGCGTGGCGGCCGGATTCGCGACGCCGAATCGTGGTACCGCCGCGGCGCCGAGGCCGGGTACGTCGAAGCGAAGGTCCGGCTGGGTCTCTTGCTGCACCGCCGTGGCCAGCTCGACTCGGCGGAAGCCTGGTACCTGGAGGCCGCCGAAGCGGGCGACCCGGCCGCGATGACCAACCTCGGCGTACTCGCCCGCGGCCGCGACGACGACGGCGAGGCCGCCGCGTGGTACCGCAAGGCCGCCGAGCGCGGCAGTGTCCCGGCGCTCACGAACCTCGGCCATCTCGCCGAGGCCCGCGAAGACTTCGCGCGCGCCGAACACTACTTCCGGCTGGCCGCGGAAACCGGTGACCAGCAAGGGATGTTGAGTCTCGCCCGGATGCTGCAGGCCCGCGGGGTGGTCGCGGAGGCGCAGGACTGGCGCCTGCGTGCGGAGGACCCCGGCTGAGCCCGATTTCGGGGCCTTCCCCTAGGCGGGTTTCCCTGATGTACCACCAAGTTCCGCCGGTTAATCTCGATCGGATGTTCCGACGCCTCCCGCTGGGCGGATTGGCCCTTGCCACCCTGCTTCTGGTGCCGTGGACGATCTATCTCGCCCGTTACGCCTCGCGCCGGGCACCATAGAGGAGTTCCGCGCCGCACTGGCCGACCCTGCCGTCGACGTACCCGCCGCGCTCTCCGCGAGGCCTGAGCGGGCGTCTTTCGAACTTTCTGAAACCGGCTACCGTCGACCTGTCGAAACCCACCCGCCCCGTTCGACGCAGTGGTGAAGCGGGGTCACGACCGTGGCCCCCGCGACCTGGAGGCGATGACGATGCGATTCATGGTGATGGTCAAGGCGACGGCCGACTCCGAAGCGGGTGCGCTGCCGAGCACCGAGATGCTGGAAGAGATGAGCCGGTACAACGAGCAGCTGGTCAAGGCCGGTGTCCTGCTCGCCGCCGACGGCCTGCACCCGAGCTCGAAGGGCGCGCGCGTCCGGTTCGAGGGCGGCGAGCGCACCGTCCTGGACGGCCCGTTCACCGAGACCAAGGAACTGGTGGCCGGCTTCTGGATCATGGAAGTGGGCTCGTGGGACGAGATCGTCGAATGGGTGAAGCGCTGCCCCAACCCGATGCCCGAGCAGACCGGTGAAATCGAAATCCGGCAGATCTTCGAGGTCGAGGATTTCGGTGACCTCGCGACCCCGGAGGTCCGCGCCATCGCCGACGGCGTAGGCGAGCTGCGCCGACCCGACCCCGCGTAGCCGCGCCGGTATCCGGAAAGGCTGTGAAGGGACCCTTCACGGACTCAGAGTCCGTGAAGGGTCCCTTCACAGACCTGCAACACGGTGTTGTGCCAGGGTTTCCGGACGGCACCGGTGATGTCCGACATGACGTGCTTGAGCTGGGTGTAGTCGTCGAGTGCGTAGGCGGACATGTCCTTTCCGTAGCCGGAGCCTTTCATTCCGCCGTGCGGCATCTCGGAGATGATCGGGATGTGGTCGTTGATCCAGACAGTGCCGGCCTTGATCAGCCGCGAAGCGTTCTGCGCGCGAAAGACGTCGCGGGTCCAAGCGGACGCGGCAAGGCCGAAACGGACGTCGTTGGCGAGGCGGATCGCTTCGGTGTCGTCGTCGAAGGGCAGCGCGGTCAGGACCGGGCCGAAGACTTCCTCCTGCACGATCTCGCTGCGCTGGTCGGCATCGGTGATCAGGGTGGGCGCGTAGTAGGCGCCTCGGGACAGTTCGCCTCCGGGCGCCCCGCCACCGACGACGATCCGCGCGCCGTCGTTCCGGGCACGTTCGACCATGGCTGCGACGCGGTCGCGCTGTCGCCACGACACCAGCGGGCCCAGGTCGGTGTCTTCGTCACCGGTGTCACCGAGGCGGACCTGGCTCATCAGGGCCGCCACACCGTCCACGAATTCGGTGAACAGTGACCGGTGAACGTACGCGCGCGTTGCCGCGGTGCAGTCCTGGCCGCTGTTGATCAGAGCGGCGGCAACGGCTCCTCGGATCGCGGCGGGCAGATCAGCGTCATCGAAGACCACGAACGGCGCCTTTCCGCCCAGTTCGAGGTGCAAGCGAGTGCCGTTGGCGGCGGCGAGGCCGGCGATGTGCCTGCCGACGGCGGTGGAACCGGTGAACGACATCATCGAGATCGATCGGCTGGTGACCAGCGCTTCGCCGGTGACCGCGCCGGGTCCGTTGACGACGTTCACGACGCCGTCCGGCACGCCGGCGCGGGAGCAGGCCTGGGCGAGCATCAGCGTGGTGATCGGCGTGATCTCGGACGGCTTCAAGACGATGGTGTTGCCGGCCGCGATCGCCGGCAGCACTTTCCAGACCGCCATTTGCAGCGGATAGTTCCACGGCGCGATCGAGCCGACCACCCCGATCGCCTCACGCCGGATCGACGAGGTGTGCTCCGGCGAGTACTCCGCGGAGGCGCTGCCTTCCAGCAGCCGGGCGGCACCGGCGAAGAAGGCGACGTTGTCCAGCGAACCGGGAACGTCGAACTGCCGGGACAGCCGGATCGGCTTGCCTGCCTGGGCGGTCTCGACCTCCGCGAGTTCGCCGGCAAAGGATTCAAGCTCGGCCGCCAGCTTCAGCAGGACCCCGGACCGCTCCCCCGGCGTTGCCGTGGACCATCCGGGGGAAGCCGCGGATGCCGCGGCGATGGCGGCTTCGACCTCGGCCGGGCTGTCCGCCGTGAACGTCCAGATCTCGTCGCCGGTCGCGGGATCCACCACCCGGCATTCCGGTCCGCGGCCATCGCCGGAACCGCCGTCGAGGTAGTGGGAACCGGCTGGCTTGAACGTCACGTAGTCGACCTCTCGGTGCACGCCCGCGCGTCGCCGGCGCGGAGAGGATGGTCTCCGCGCCGGCGACGTCCGGGCTACTTCGCTTTGATTTCGAGGATGTACGGAGTGTGGTCGGTCGAGTAGGTATTGAACGTCGGCCAGGTGAAGGCATCCGAGATGGCCAAGTGGTTGTCGCCGGCGTAAAGCGGCACCACGGGCACGTCGTCACCGACGATCTTCAACAGCTGCGAGTAGACGGAGAACCGCTGGGCGGGGTCCGCGGTGCTCGCGCCCTGTTTGATGAGGTCGTCCACCTTCGCGTTCTTGTAGTCGGAGAAGTTGTTCAGGCCGATCGCCGCCGAATCGCTGTGCAGGGCCAGCTGGGGCATCGCGCCCGGATCCGGGGTGCTGTTGTTGAAGAAGGTGTACTGGATGGGCACCGTGGTGTGCGGCTGGGACATGGTCTTGGTGAATTCGGCCACCGAGTCGACCTTGACCTTCAGCTTGATGCCGATCTTCGCCAGCTGGCCGGCGATCGCCTGGGAAGTGGTGACGAAGCTGCCGTAATTGTAGGTTTCGAGCGTCGCGTCGAAGCCCTGCGGATGCGCCGACTGCGCCAGTTCCTGCTTTGCCTTGTCGAGATCGGACTTGTACGACGGCAGGGAAGCGATCAGCGCGTCAACGTCCGATTTGGACGCGATCGACTGCAGCTGGGCCGGCGGGATGATCGTGTAGTCCGGCGCCGCGCCACCGCCGGCGACCTTGATGATCTCCTCGCGGTTGAGCGCGTAGGCGACGGCTCGGCGCACATGCACGTCGTTCCAGGGAGCGACCTGCACGTTCATGGTGAACATGCCCTGCTTGGTACCGGGCGCGGACACCAGCTTCGTGTCGGCAGAAGACTCGAACCCCCGCGCGTAGGCGGGGAAGGCGACGTCGACCTGTCCCGCGCGGAACGCCAGCGCCTCGCTGGTCTCGTCGGCGAACATCGTCAGGGAGACCGTGGGGATCGAGACCTTGCCGCCCCAATAGCCGGAGTTCGCGGTGAACTCGGCGCCGGTGGTGGGATCAAGGCTCTTCAGCACGTACGGTCCGGTGCCGACGACCCCCACGCCCGGCTTGCCGAAGTCTGCCGGGTGCTCCTGCTGGTGCTTCTTCTGGAAGATGTAGCCCGCCGTCGCCGAGGTGTACTCCCAGCTGACATCGGGCGCCTTGAGCGTCACCGCCACGGTGTACTGGTCGCGCGCCTCAACGCTCTTGACCGCCGAGTACTTCGACGAGTCCGGGAACTTGGGGTTTCGGGCGTAGTCGAGTGAGTTGGCGACATCCGCCGACGTCATCTCGGTGCCGTCGGAGAACTTCACGCCGTGGCGCAGGTGATAGACGTAGGTCGCCGGATCGGGCCGGTCGACCGATTCCGCGAGATTCGGCTCGACCTTCCCCTGTGGACTGAGCTTCATCAGGAATTCGAGGACATACGAGTCCACCTGCAGCGCGAAACCACCCGCCGGGTCGACATTGGACAGGTCGGCGCCCACGATTCCGACCCGCAGGTGATCCGTCCCGCTGCCGGCGGCACCGCCCCCCGCGCAGGCGGATGCCAGCAGGGAAAAGGCAGCCGCCACCGCGACGAGGGGTGCCGCGCTCATCAAGCGAACTCTCATTGTTCCGCCTTCATTCTCCGGAAATCACCCGGTGAGTCTCTCATCCGCCCACGGTGTGTGGTAGTTCACTTTCCTTTGTCCACACACAAGGAAAAGCCGTTGCCCGCCCGGCGCGCCGCTCAGCCGCCGGACGCCAGCGCCCGCGCCACCCGCTGGGCGGCGCTGTCACCGGTCTTCGCCGCCGTCTCCATGCTGCCCAGCTCGGCGAAGTAGTCGCCGGCCAGGTGAACGTTGCGCGACTCGCCGAGCGGACCCTCCAGCGCCGGCTGCAATCTGTGCCGGCCCGGCCGCGCATAGACATTGCCCAGCTGCCAGCGATGCACCTTGGCCTCCGCGACGATACCGCGGGTCCCGGGGTAAAGCCGGTGCAGATCTGCGAGGAAGGTCTGCTTGATCTCTTCGTCCGGCCGCGCCATCAGCCGTGCCGCACCGTCGCCTCCGGCATACACCATGAGACTTCCCCCAGGTGCACGCTCGGCGGAGGTCCGGAGGATCTGCGCGTGGTTGGTGAACATGTCGAAAGATCGCCCCGGGGTGGCGAGCGCATAGACATCGTCCCACGGCTGCGCCGCCACTTCGTTCGTTCGCATCGCCATACTGAGGAACGGACCGTAGGTGATGGCGGAGAGCGACTCTGCGGCTACGCGGGAAATCGGGGCCACCAGCGGCGCCGCGATCGGGGCCGGCACCGCAACGATCACATGGCGTGCTTCGGCAATCTCCGACTGTCCGTCTATTGTGTACTCGACCTGCTGGATACCCTCGGCGCGCGGCGCGATGCGCCGGACCTCGGCGCCGAGGCGGACCCGGTCCCCGAGTTGCCTGCCCAGTGCCTCGGGCAGCACCGACGATCCCCCGACGAGATTGCGGGCGATCAGCGATCCGGCCCCGCCCCAGACGAGCGCGAAAAGCCCGATCCCGCTGCCGGCCGAAAGGCTGGCCGGCTCGGCCGTCGCGCGGTGCGCGGCGCAAGCGAAGATCGAAGCCGTCTCGGGCGAGAGGTCGCCGAGGAACTCCGAGAACGTCCGATCGTCCAAATAGGCCAGACTGCGCTGCCGCAGCTCGGCCTCCGACTCGCCCGGGCGCCGGGCCAGCACCTGGTGGTACCGCGCGACGGCACGCTTGAGGCGCACCCCGGCCCGCGCGAACGCGATCTTCTCCCGCACCGGCAACGGCAGCCGCAACGGGTAGGACTCGATCGGCCCGGACGACAGAATCCTTTCCTTGTAAGCGATTCCCATCATGCTTCCGGTGATGGGCAGCGTCTGGAGGCCGACGTCCTTGGCCATCGAATCGACAACCCCACCCGGCGCAGGGAAGAGATGCGCACCGAAGTTCAGCCAATAGTCGTCGCCGTCCTCACGCTGGGAGTAGAGCCGGCCGCCCAGCCGATCTCCGGACTCCAGCAGCAGGACGCGCTGCTTTCGCAACCGCCACGCGGCCGCCAGCCCGGCCAGGCCACCACCGATGACGACAACGTCGAACGGGTCGGACGCTCCGCCAACCTTGTCCGTCCTCATGCGATCGCCCGCGCCGCGTCAATGAGGCCCGCCGCGTCGAGCAGGCGGTGCAGTTGCTCGCGCGCCTCGGCGGAAATGGGCCGCAGCGGGGCCCTCGTCGGGCCGAGCGGCAGACCTGCCAGCTCACAGGCCGCCTTGACCGCGGCCGGATATCCGGCGTCCTCCAGCAAACGGCAGATAGGACGAATCTTCCGCCACATCCGGCGGCCCTGCTCAAGGTCGCGCCGCTCGTGGACCGTCTCGAAGAACTCGACCGCCAGCCGGGGCATGAAAGTGGCGGCGCCCCAGACACTTCCGGTGGCGCCACACGCGAGCCCCTGGAAGGTAAGCGAATCGGAGCCGTTGAACACCGTGAGGCTGCTTCCCTCGGTGTGCGCCAGCAGCTCGTCGACCAGCTGGGCGTCCCCGCTGGAATCCTTCAGGTAACGCACGGCGGGGACCGATCGCGTGAGTTCGTCGATCTGCCCGGCCGTGATCCGTCCGCCGGTGGCACTCGGGTAGTGATAGGCCATGATCGGCAATCCGGGCGCCGCGGCGGCGATTTCCGCGTAGTAGCCGACGATCTCCGCCCAGCTCAACGGATCGTAGAAGGGCGGCACCGCCATCACGGCGGCGGCACCGCGAGCGGCCGCGTGGCGCGTCAGCTCGGCCGCGTCGGCCGGGCGGAGCGCGCCGACATGCGGGATCAAGGCGACCCGGGACCGCGCTGCCTCGGCCACCGCTTCGACGACCTCCATGCGTTCGTCCATCGTCAATGCGGCGAATTCGCCGGTGCTCCCGCACGGAATGACACCGGCCACGCCGCCGCCGACCACGTAGTCCACCAAGAGTGCGATCGAGTCCCGGTCCACTGTGGAACCGTCGCCGCTCAACGGAGTGGCGAGCGCGGCCATAATCCCGCCAAGCTCATTCTTCCCGTGGTCCGGGGGGTGATTTTTCATTCTTCGAGTCTCCCACCGGCGAAAGCAGGCAGGTAGCTTCAGTTCCTTTTCGAGAACCCAAGAATTCCTTTCCCCGCACCGGCTCTCATGCCTCCCCGGCGCCGGCCCGCGATCCGGGAGCAAGCCACTCGGCGCTGGAGTTCGGCACGGATTGCAGCAGGCGGACGGTATACGGGTCCTGCGGGTTGCCGAGCACCTCGTCGACCGGGCCGGACTCGACCACCCGGCCCTTGGACATCACATAGGCACGTTCCACGACCTGCCGGACAATGGACAGGTCGTGCGTGATGAACAGGTAGCCGATTCCCCGCTCGTCACGCAGGGACGAGAACAGATTCAGTATCTGCGCCTGGACGGACACATCCAGCGCGGCCACCGGTTCGTCACAGATCAGCACCCGGGGCCGCACGGCGAGCGCGCGGGCGATCGCGACCCGCTGATGCTGCCCGCCGGACAACGCCATCGGCTTCCGCTGGGCGTATTCGGGATCCAGGCCCACCGACCGGAGCAACTCGGCGATCCGGCGCTCCATGTCCTTTGCGGACGGTTCGTGCACCCGGATCGTCTCTTCGAGGGTCGAGCCGATCGTGCGCATCGGGTTCAACGAGGAATACGGGTCCTGGAAGATCATCTGCACTTGACGGCGCAGGGCCAGCTGATCCCGGCGGCTGAGTTTCGGCCAGTCGCTGGCATCGATTCCGGCGATCTCGATCGATCCGCTCGAAGGCAGCTCAAGACCGGCGATGATCCGGCCGAGCGTGGACTTCCCGGAACCGGACTCGCCGACCAGCCCGACCCCCTCGCCGTCACCGACGCGGATCGAAACGGACTGGAGCGCCGTCACATCCCGTCCTCCACTGTGGAAGATCTTGCCGACCTCGGTGACCGCGATCAGCTTGTCCTCGTGGTCGGCGGCCACCGCCGGCACCGCCACGCCGGTCGCCCGCGCCCGTTCTTCGGCCAGTTCGGACCGGATCTCCTCGATGCGAAGGCAATCCGACAGCCGCCCATCACCGACAACGCGCAGCGGCGGTGCGCCGTCAGTGCATTCCGGGCGCACCCATCGGCACCGGGGCGCGAACGTGCACGAATCGGCGACCGAATCCGGCGTCGGAACCGACCCCGGGATCGCCACCAGTTCGGCGACCCGATGGTCCGCCGGCGGCTCGGACATCAAGAGCCCGTGCGTGTACGGGTGCAGTGGTTCCGCTTCGAGATCTGCCGCGGGGCCGGTCTCCACCAGTGACCCGGCGTAGAGGACGTTGACCCGGTCGCACATCGAGAACGCGATCCGCAGGTCGTGGGTGATCAGGATCAGCCCCATGCCCCGCGCCTCTTGCAGGCTCTTGATCAGCGCGAGGATTTCCCGCTGCGTGGTGGCGTCCAGGGCCGTCGACGGCTCGTCCGCGATGAGGATCCGGGGCTCCCGCGCCAACGCAGCGGCGATCCCCACCCGCTGCTGCATACCGCCCGAAAGCTGAAAGGGATGTCTGTCCACTACGGACTCATCGTCGATACCGACCTCGGCGAGACGCCGGATCGCCTCGGCCCGGCGCTCCCGGCGGCTCATCCGCTTGCGTACCTCGCGGCGCAGCGACTCTTCGATGATCCGGCCGCACCGGTCCACCGGGCTGAGCATCGTGAACGGATTCTGGCTCACCAGCCCGATCTCGTGCCCCCGGATCGACCGCCATTCCTTCTCGCGCAACGGCAGCAGGTCCCGCCCGTGATAGGTCACCCGTCCGGACGCGACGAGCTTCGGCGGCAACAGTCCGGTGATCGCCTTCGCCGTCATCGACTTGCCGCTGCCGGACTCGCCGACGATCCCGACCGTCTCGCCGGGTGCGACGGTCAAGCTGATCTCCGAGACGATGGTGTGGGTGCTCGGTCCGCCCACCCGCTCGATCCGCAGCTCCTGCACATCGAGACCGGCTGTGGCACCACGAGAGATCTCCGGCCGGCCGGAGGAAGACTGCGTCATCGGATGGCTCCTTGTGCAGACAGCCGGTCATAAACCCAGTCACCCGACAGATTCATGGCCGTGGCGGTGAGAACGATCAAGGCCGCGGGCGCCAGGACCCCCACCGGATTGGTGAACAGCAGGCTGCGGCCCTCACTGACCATCAGGCCCCAGTCCGGGGTGCCGGGAGCCACCCCCAGGCCTAGGAAGGAGAGCCCGGCCAGCGACACCAGCGATCCGGCGAAGACCAGGCAGGCGTTGGCCACCGCGATCGGCGCCACGTTGGGCCAGATATGCCTGATCATGATCTTGGTGTCGGAGAGACCGACGGATTTGGCCGCCTCGACGTACGCGCGGGGCGCCTGTTCGAGCGTCGCCCCGCGGATGATGCGCGCGTCGAAGGGGGCGTTGAGCGCGATCAGCAGCACCACCGAAAGCCAATAGCCACCACCGAAGGTGCCGGCCACCACGATGATGACGAGCAGGCTTGGCAACGAGAACATCAGGTCGGCGCAACGCATGATCACCGAATCGAGCCAGCCGCCGCGATAGCCGGCGAGCAGGCCGAGGCCGTTCCCGATCACGATCGAGCCGAGCGCGATCACGACCGGCCCGACCAGCGCCGTCCGGGTTCCCGCGATGAGCCGGGAGAACACGTCCCGGCCGAGTTCGTCGGTCCCGAGCCAGTGGTCACCGCTGGGTTTGGTCAGGCCCAGCACCAGATCCTGGGCACCCGGATCGTGCGGAGCGACCAGGGACCCGAAAACGGCCAGCACCACGATCAGCCCCAGGAACGCGAAGCACGTCACGGCCAGCAGCCCGGCGAAGCCGAACCGCCGGCGGCGGCCCGCCTGATCCGGTATCACGAGATCGGTCATTTCCTGCTCCTCAGTCGGACGCGCGGGTCGGCCGCCATGTACGCGAGGTCGGCGATCAGGTTCGTCACCATGACGATCGCGGCGACCAGCATCCCCACACCTTGAATCGTCGGCAGGTCCTGGCTCGTGGCCGCGCGGACGAGCATCTGGCCGATACCGGAGACGGAGAACGTGACTTCGACCAATACCGCGCCGATGACCAGGAACGACAGGATCATCGCGCTCAGCCCCAGCACCGGGATCAGCGCGTTGCGGAGGATGTAGCGCAGCATCACGGTGGCCGCCGACAGCCCGCGCGCCCGTGCGAACATCACGTAGTCCTGGTCCAGGACCGAGATGACCGCAGCGCGGGTGTGTTTGACGACGTAGGCCGCGCCCACGATCGCGAGCGAAATCGCCGGCAGCGTCAGATGCCATACCTGGTCGGTGAATCCGGTGCCGGCGCCGAAGGCCGGGAACCACTTCAGTTGCACCGCGAACACGTAGAGCATCAGGACACCGCTGACGAACGCGGGCATGCTCAGGCCGACCACGGAGACGGCCACGAGTCCTCTGTCGACACTCCCCCGTCGCTTGAGTGCCGCCAGGACTCCGAAGAGGAGCCCGAACGACATCTCCAGCACAAAGGCGAAGACAGCAAGGAAAAGCGAGGTGGGCAGCCGCGACTTGACCTCGTCCGCGACCGGCAGCGTGGTCTGGATCGAGGTGCCGAAGTCGAGATGCAGGACGTTCTCCAGCCAGATCCAGTACTGCGTGAGGAACGGCTTGTCCAGGTGGTACTGCTCGGTGAGCAACCGGACGGTCTCGGGAGTGCGTGGCCGCGAGCCGAGCAGGATGTCGACGGCGTTGCCCGGAGCCAGGTACAGCAACGAAAAGATGAGGAAAGAGATGACGAAGAGCATCAGGACCATGGTGAGGACCCGACGGGCCACGAAGGCGACGATCGCGTTACGGCCCATAGTCTATGCACCTCGCTCGTCGCTTGCTGGTGGCTCCTGGCCGGGCCACTGGACGTACACGCTCGGGATCTTCTCCGGCTCGGTGTTGCGGTCACGCATGACGACGAAGTGCGCGTCCGGTGTGGTGCTGAACGACAAAGTAGCGCCGTCGCGATCGAGTGCGAGGACGTTCATCACCGCCGAGGGCCCGACCTGCGCGGCCATCGGCGCCATGTCATCGAGCACGGCGCGTCCCGCCGCCGTCAGATCCTGCCCGCCCGCCAACCGCGAGATCAGGTCTCGCGCGAGCCCGGCGCGGATCGAAAGCTCACCCAGACCGGTGCACCCGACCGCGCCGTGCCGGTCGTCGGCGTAGATACCGGCCCCGACGACCGGTGAATCGCCGACGCGCCCGGGGTGCTTCCAAGCCCAGCCGCTCGTGCTGACCGCGGCAGCCACATGCCCCCGGACGTCGCGCGCGACGACGTTCACTGTGCCTGCCACATGCATGGGGTCCGCGGCCAGCGCGGTCAACCGCGCGAGCGGCTCGCGGAAAAGCTCCAGCCGCCCAGGGAACTTGCCCTCGATCCCGTCACGCCAAATGCGACGCGTCTCCTCGGTCAGCAGATCCTCGGTCGGCAATCCGAGGTCGGCGGCGAATCGGGCGGCCCCTTCACCGACCAGGAACGTATGGGGAAGCTGCTCCATGACCGCACGCGCGACGCTCACCGGGTGCCGGTTTCCCTTGAGTGCTCCGACGGCACCCGCCCGGCGGTCGCGGCCGTCCATGATCGAAGCGTCCAGCTCGACCTCACCGACCAGGTTCGGATAGCCGGCGTACCCGACCGAGTGGTCCGCTTCGTTGTCCTCCACGAGCCTGGTCGCCGCTTCGACGGCATCGAGGGCCGATTCCCCGGCGGCCAGTAGCCGCCACGCCGCCGGAAGCCCGATTGCTGCGTTGTGACTGCCGGCGACGACCACACCATCGAGGCTCACGTTTTTGTCTCCGTCTCCGCGGTCGGGACGCCGTCCGCACACACCGAATTTCCGATCTCCGAATACTGGGTTCACCCCGAGGAATCAGCTGAGTGTTCCACGTCACTGACCCAAGTGGTAGCATCCAATACCTTGGTTATGCAAAAGGAGATCTTTTGACTCTTCGCCAGCTTCGGTACTTCCTCAGCGCCATCGACCTAGGGTCGTTCACCGCCGTCGCCGCCCATATGCACCTCACCCAGCCTGCGGTGGCGGACCAGATTCGGCAGCTCGAAAGGCATCTCGGCGTCCAGCTTTTCGTCCGCCTTGGCCGCGGGCTCCGGCTGACCGACGCAGGCGCCGAGTTCGCCGTCTACGCGCAGCGGGTGATCGCGGCCAGCGAAGAGGCCGAGGAGAGCGTGGCCGATCTGCGAACCCTGCGGAGCGGAACAATGACGTTCGGTGCTTTCGGCGCTCCGGCTCATTACCAATTCGCCGACTTGATCAAGGAATTCGTTACCCGCTTTCCCGGAATCAAACTGCGAGTGCGCGGCCGTAACTCCTCGGTGACCGCGGACGACGTACGCGAAGGCGAACTCGAAGCCGCGCTCGTCGTGCTCCCCGTCGACGACACCGGCTTGAGCGTCCGCCCGGTGGCCAGGGACGAGGTGCTCTTCGCCAGCGCGGATCCCGAGAGCACCCGGCAGCCCGTGTCGGTCGAAGATTTCGTCCGCACGCCCATCGTGCTGTACGAGACGCAGTACGCGTTCGAGGATCCCACCCGGCGCCAGCTCGCGGCACGCACGCAGGCGCTCGGCCTGAGTATCGAGGGGCGGATCGAGGTCGAACACCTCGAAACGGCGCTCCAGCTCGTGGCGCACGGTCTCGGCAACACCTATGTGCCGCAGGCCGTCACCAAGTCACCGGCATTCCCGGGCAACATCAGCACCTGCTCGTTCGCACCGCGGATGTACGACGCGTTCGCGCTGATCACCCGGCGTGGTTCCCGGGTCTCGGCACCCATTGCCGAGTTCATGCGGCTCGTCGAGAGCCACATGCGCCTCGTGGGGTCGGCATTCCCGCACGGAGAGCTCCAGCAGGCGGACAATCCTATGCCGACGGCAGTTCGCGGATAAACTTCTCGATCTCGGCGGCGGTTCGGGCCGGACGTTCCTGCGGGATCGAATGCCCGGCTTCGCCGACCACGACGGTGCTGCCCCACCTGCTGAGGGCGGCGATCCGCGCGCATCCTTCCGTCATGACCGCGCGCAGCGGCTCCGGCCGATCCCCGCCGACGAGAAACCGGATGGGCACCGCACTCGGCATCGATTCCAGGGCGACCAGGTCGGGCCACGATTCGCCCTGCGGGCGAATCTCCTGCCAGCTGGTCCGCAGGTTCGCCCGGGTCATGAAGTCGGTCAGGGCCACCTCGATGTCCCGCGGTGACATCTCCTGCGCCCAGCGTCCCGTGCGGTAGGACCGCAAAAGCCTTTCCCGGCCACCCATCCTGACTGTCCACATCAGCCTGAGGTAGAGCGGTCGCACGACTCGGAGCCACTTCTTCGCCGCCGTGATCGTCGGATCGACCAGCATGAGTGCGCGAACATGCTCCGGACGGCGCTCGGCCAGCAGCCGGACGATCGGCCCGCCCCAGCTGTGGCCGACGAGCACGACAGGCTCTCCGAGGTCAAGCACATCAAGGAAAGCCGCCAGATCTTCGGCCAGGCGGGCCAGGGACCGCGAGCGCCCGTCCCGATCGCTGCCGCCGATCCCCGCCCGGTCGTAGGCGATGGTCCGGCAGGTGGCGGAGAGGTGCCGCTGCACGGTCACCCAGGTGCCCGCCGTGTTGCCCAGCCCGCACTCCAGGAGCACGAGCGGGCCGTCTTTCCCACCCGTGACGTAGCGGATTTTGCGTCCGTCCGGGAGGCCGGCCAGATGCTCGGTCAGCCCCGCCCCGGGGTCGCGTGGCTCAGGCATCGCGCTGCGGCAGGATCGGGAAGACGACCCGCGACGGGTGCACAGATCCATAGTGGACGGTGTTCTCCGCGACGACCGGTTCGGTCTCGTCGAAGTTGTTGCCGCCGGTGTTGAGGTTGCGCTCGTAGTTCGGGAAGGAACTGGAGGAGACCTCGATCCGGATCCGGTGCCCGGCGCGGAAGCAGTTTCCGGTGACCATGTTCGGCAGCGAGATCCGGTAGATCTCCCCTGCGCGCATGAGATGCTTGGTATCGAATCCATCCCGGTAGCGCATCCGGAACCCGTCGTCGGCAAGGTTGATCGCCTTGCCGTCCGGGTGGACGTCGACGAGCCGGACGATGAAGTCGGTGTCCCGCGCGGACGAGGAGACGAACAGCTCCACCGTGATCGGGCCGACCACGGTCACGGCCTTCGCCAGTGGCGGCGTGCTGTAGACGAGCACATCCCGGCGTACCGAGATCGGACGCTGATCGAGGGCGGCGGCGAACGCGCAGCAGCCGCCGCCGAGACTCGGCGTCGGATCCGACGGGTCGTACACCAGGGCGTCGGCCTGCTCTCCTCCCGGAGCCTCGGTCGAGAGCATCCCCGCCTGGTTCCGGAGCCGAGCGCCCGGGTCCGGTGCCAGGAAGTACGTGGTCTCGACCACTTCGGGCAGGGGCCACCGGTCGCCGTGCACCCAGCCCTGGTTCATGACATACGCCTGGACCTTCGGCATGGCCGAGGTGTCGTTGTCCGCGCCCTTGAGCCAGCGCTCGAACCAGGCCAGGAACAGCTTCGGGTACCCGTGATCGACCCCCCGGTAGCGCGCGTCCCCCGCTTCGAGATCGCCGAAGCGGAGCTTCGACAGGTCCGGCGCGGGCATGTCCTGGATCTCGATCGCGGAGAGCTCGCCGAGCAGTTTCTTGGCGTCCGCCTTGGTCATGAGATACGGCGGGTCCTGCCAGACCAGGCAGTGCGGGCCGGGCCCCATGATGAGGTGCTGCTCAGCGACGCCAAGATCCTGAAGGTAGGTGAACAGCCGCGCGGTCTCGCCCGCGCCGATGTCGTGCCAGGTGTTGACGTGCAGCGCCGGCACTCGCGGATGGTCCCCCGCACCGACGTGCGCGACCTCGTCCCAGCCCGGATCCGCCGGCGTCCAGGTGATGTACTTGTCGAACGGCGTGCGGGGGCCGCCTGACTGCCGCAACACGTCCTGGCTCGGCAGGTGCTTCAATTTCTGCACGGTGTCCGGCACGAAGCCGCGCCGCGCCGACATCGAGAAGAAGGTGCGCAACCGCTGCCGCGCGTCCTGTGTGGACGGCTGCGGCAGCACCGGGCGCTCGGTCACCGCCAGCTTCCCGTACCACATGGCCCACAACCGGAGCATCGGGATTCCGCCGCGGTAGAACTGCCCACGCGTGTCGTTCCCGTCGACGTCGCCCACCGCGGTGCCCGAGGCACACGGAATCATCGCCGCGTGCGCCGGGTGATTCCCGGCCGCCATGGGCAACTGGTGCTCCGCCGAGCTGGAACAGCCGATGGTGCCGACCTTGCCGTTCGACCAGCTCTGCCGAATGATCCACTCGACGGTGTCGAAGCCGTCCGTGCCGGCCCCCTGCAGGTAGTCGTCGAACGACCCTTCGGACAGGAAATGCCCGCGCTCGTTCTGCACCACCACCGCGTAACCCTGGCGAAGAAAGAACTCGACCCACCGCATCCGGACGATACCTTCGGCGACGTCCTTGTCGTACGGCGTCCGCACCAGCACCGCCGGAAACGGCCCGGCGACCCCCCGCGGCACGTGCACGTCGGTGGACAGCCGGACGCCGTCCCGCATCTCGACGTACAACTCCTTGTCGGACAACCACTCCTCGACCAGCGCGCCCGGCAGCGGCCCGCTCCAGTAGCCGTCGGTCATCTCGCGTTCCGCCTCACCTTCGGTCGGGTCGAGCGCATCCACTCCAGCCGCCAGTCTGACAGCCGACCGGTGACGGAAGTAGCCTCAATTGCTTTGCCGACACAGAAGGGATCTTTTGGTCTCGCCGTGCGGCCGTGGTTGTCCACAGTGGCCTGTGGCTGCGGAGTAAAGGCGGGGCCGATGATCACGTTTTGCGGTGATCCAAGCAGGAGCAAGACCCCGGACCTTCCGGTCACGGCACTAGGACTGGGCCGGCCCGAAGACTTGCTCAACGAGGCTATGCAGAGCGGCAGATGACTGCCCACCTCCATAGAGCGCAAGCCTCGCCGTTGCCAAGTCATAACAAGCAGCATCCACCCGCGACGCGATGACCCAGATAACCGCAACGGTGCCATCCTCATCGACCCGGTAGACGATGCGGTACTGCCGATTGTTTACGTATAGCTTCCGAAACGTGGTCAGCGAGGAACCCAAAGGGGCTCCGCGCTGCTCGGGACTCGTTTGCAGCTTCTTCAGCGCCTTGAAGACGAGGACCCGCGTTGGTTTGTCCAGCTCGGCAATGTCGTCTTCAGCCTCTGGCAGCAGTAGCACCCGCGCCAAATCAGTCAGTCCTCTGACCCTCGTTACCGTCATCTTCGTCGTCATCAAGCTCATCAAGATCAATGCCGAACTTGGCGGCAGCGTCCTCCAGGGTTACGCGCCGGCCGCTGTCGGTCGCGGCTCTGACGAGAGCGAGAGTCATCAGCCTGAGGTCATCCTCGATCTCGTCGAGACGCTGCAGACGCTCGATCTTGTCGATGCCCACGATCACCGCAGCAGGCTTGTTGTTCTTGATGAGCACCAGATCCCGGCCCTCACTGGCCTCCGCCACCAGCTTCGAGACACCCTGCTTGTTCGCGTCACTCACACTGATGAGGTCGTTCGTGTCGATCTTCACGGTCACCACCTTCCGGCCCCTGAGAAAATTGTAGGCAGAATCCTGGGCGAAATCCACCCCCTTCAAGCTGCATCGCGCAGCAGCGTGTGATGCAGATCACATGCACTCTGAGATCTTGTTTGCCTCCGACCCGCACCCGCCCACCAGGCCAAGCTCACCGAGTTCGGCGACAGTGTCCACAATGGCCTCTCGGCAGGCCGCTACATGATCGCCCGTGCACACTTTCCAGCCAACCGGCATGGGATTCCGGCGAGTATCTCTTGGGAAATCCGCTCGACTGCAGCCGAACGCCAGCGAGGCCGGACAGCAAGAAACCCCCTGTTGCCAGGAGGTTTCTTGATATACTGTCTCGACCAGACGTGCGCCCGAAGGGATTCGAACCCCTGACCTTCTGATCCGTAGTCAGATGCTCTATCCAGCTGAGCTACGGGCGCGTGTTCAGTTGTAACCTAGCACCTGCCGGAGCAGGAACCAGCGGAGGCTCCGGGATTTGAACCCGGGAGGGGGGGTTACCCCCAACCGCATTAGCAGTGCGGCGCCATAGACCAGACTAGGCGAAGCCTCCTGGGTCCGAACGACCACTGCTCAGATAGGTTACACACCTGCCCCGACCACCGCGAAGCCACCCCCCTCAACGGTGTAGCAGGCGGCGCAGCCAGGGCGAACGGCCGCCGAGGCCCTCGGCTTCGAAGGTGGCGATGCCGACTCGGGGCAGCGAACTCACGCCGGGGTACACGAGGTAACGCGGGACCCAGCGAGGGCGGAACTTGGCGTTGAACCGGTATAGGCTCTCGATCTGGATCCAGCGGGAGAAGAAGTGCAGCACCTTCGCCGACATCCGGGCGACGGGGCCGGCGCCGATCCTTCTGCCCTGTTCCATCAGGGCGCGGAAGGCGGCGAAGTTCAGCGACACGTGGTCGATCCCGTGATCACGGGAGTACAGCAGCAATTCCGCGATCATCAGCTCGTTCACGCCGTTGTCCACGTCGCGGTCCCGGCGCATCACGTCCAGCGAAAGGCCCTTCTCGCCCCACGGTACGAACTGCAGGACGCCGCGCACACGGCCGTCCTGTTCGGCGGTGACCAGTACCGAACCGGCGTCGCCCATCCGGCCGAGGGCCATCGAGAAGCCGCGTTCGGTCTCGGTGCCGCGCCAGGCGGCGGCCAGCTCGGCCAGTTCTTGGAGTTCCTCTTGGCGCAGGGTCTCGGCGCGGCGCACGAGCACCTTGTACCCGGCCCGTTTGGTCCGCGAAGTGGCCTGCCGCACGCCGCGCATGGTCCGGCCGTCCAAAGTGAACATCTGGGTGTCGACGATGGCCTCGTCCCCTATTTCCAGCACATCCAGGCCGAACCGCGCCCACACCGTGGCCCCGAGTTCGGACGCGCCCATCGCGGCGGGCAGCCAGGCGTTGCGGCGGCAGATCTCCAGGTATTCCTCGATCGCCCCGGGCCAGGCCTCGTGATCGCCGAGCGGGTCGGCCGAGGTCAAGGCGACGCCGGCGATCACCCGGAAGGTGACCGCCGCCTTTCCCGACTTGGAGAACACCGCGAACTTGTCCCGGCGCAAGGCGAAATACCCGAGCGAGTCCCGTTCCCCGTGTTCGGTCAGCAAGGCATGCAGCCGGGACAGCTCCTCGTCCGACAGCTCCGGCGCGGGTTCTGCCGAGCGCAGCAGGAAATACGCGGCCAGCAGCACCCCGCCGAGGCTGAAGACCAGGCCGACGGTCGCGGACAGGTCCTCCAGCCATTCCGCGTGGAACACCGCGGGGCCGCTGACCCCGGACAGCGCCAGCGTGGACTGCGCGAGCCGCTGCGGGAAGCTCAGCGGATCGAGCACCCGCAGTGAGGCCACCGAAAGCAGCAGCACGTTGATCACGAAACCGGACAGCAGCAACTGCGCCAGGACCCGGACCGCCCGCCAGCGCCCGACCGTCGGATCCGGGCGGGCGATGAAGTACCGCCGGGTGGCCAGCAAGCCGATCAGCAGCAGCACCGTGACCACGCCCGCGCCGAACGCGTGCCGCAAACCCAGGTGCGACAAGGTCAACAGCGCGGTGAAACCCACCGCGAGCTGCCACGCGCGGCGTTTGCACCGGCGCAACCCGGCGGCGAGCATGATCAGCAGCACCCCGGTGACGATCGACACGGCGGCCGCCGCGGTCGTCGCCTCCTGCGGAAGTTCCAGCCATTCCGCCAGGTGACCACGCAGATCGCGGCCCGCGGGGAACACCACCGCGACGATCGTCGCCAGCCCGGCGAGCCGGGTGATCCACGTGATCACCACGACCGGCGTGGCCCCCGCCACCTGCCAGGAATGCTGCCCGCGAGTCCCCGTCACCACGCGTGCAACACGTACGGCCCAGCCATGCTTCCCCCGTTTTCCCTCACTCGACGGCGAACTCCACGAACGGTGTCAGCGCCGCCGGATTGGCCAGCGCGTCCCTGCTCACCGCACTCTCCGGCGCGACTCCGGAGAGTATGCGCTTCACCGGTACCTCACACTTCTTACCGCTCAAGGTACGGGGAATTTCAGCGACCACTACGAAACGGTCCGGCACATGTCGCGGCGACAGTGCGTTGCGCAGTTCTTTCCGCAGGCCCGGCTCGATTTCGGCGAGAGTGACGCCCGGGGCGAGCACCAGGAAACAGAGCAGCCTGCCCTCCTCGTTGCCCGCCGCCGAGGTGTCCACCACCAGCGAGTCGGCGACCTGGTCGAAGGCCTCCACCACCCGGTAGAACTCGGCCGTGCCCATCCGCACGCCGCCACGGTTGAGCGTGGAGTCGCTGCGGCCGTATATCACCGCGGAACCGCGCCGGGTGAACCGGATCCAGTCCCCGTGCCGCCAGACCCCCGGGTACCGCTCGAAGTACGCCTCGCGCAGCCGCGAACCGTCCGGATCGGCCCAGAAGAACACCGGCATCGACGGCATCGGCTCGGTGATCACCAGCTCGCCGACCTCCTCGACGACCGGTTCGCCCTGCTCGTCGAACGCCGCCACCGCGGCACCCAGCACCGGGCAGGACAGCTCGCCCAGCCACACCGGCACGTCGGGCGCCGCCCCGACGAGCGCCGCACACAGATCGGTGCCGCCGGAGACCGAGCAGATCTGCACCGACTCACCGACTTCCCGGGCGATCCAGCGGAATCCCTCCACCACCAGCGGAGATCCGGTCGAGCCGAGGACGCGCAACGCACTCAGGTCGTACCGCTCGGCCGGTTTCAGCCCGGCCTTGAGACAGCTCTGCACGAACGGCGCGGACGTGCCGAAGTAGCTGATCCGGTGCTGTTCGGCCAAGTGCCACAACACATTCAGGTCGGGATACCCGGGACTCCCGTCGTAGACCACGATGGTCGCGCCGACGGTGAGGCCGGAGACGAGCAGGTTCCACATCATCCAGCCGGTGGTGGTGAACCAGAAGAACCGATCCCCCGGCCCGAGCCCTTGCTGCAGGCCAAGTGTCTTGAGGTGCTCGACGACGATGCCGCCGTGGCCCTGCACGATCCCCTTCGGCAGCCCGGTCGTGCCCGAGGAGTACAGCACCCACAACGGATGCGCGAAGTCCACCGGCTCGTAGGCGAGCGCGCCGCCGCAGTGCTCGGCGAGCCAGGCACGCCAGCCGATCGTGCCCTCGATGGCCCCTTCACCTACGTAGTTCACCAGCACCGTGGCCGACAACGACGGAATCCGTGCCTGCAACTGCCGGACTGTGTCGCGAATGTCGAACGCACGCCCGCCGTAGACGTATCCGTTCACCGCGATCAGGACCTTCGGCTCGATCTGGGTGAACCGCTCGGCGACCGCCCGGATCCCGAAGTCCGGGGGACAGCACGACCAGATCGCGCCGAGCGAAGCGGTGGCGAGAAAGGCGATCAGCGTCTGCGGGCAGTTCGGCGCGAGGGCCACCACGCGGTCGCCCTTGCCGACGCCGAGCGCGACCAGCCCGGCGCGTGCCGCGGCGACCTGCGCGCGGAGATCGCCGTAGGTCAGCTGCTCGGTGAACCCGTCCTCGCGGTGGAAGATGACAGCAAGCTCGTCATCGCCCTTCGAGGCTCCGGCGACCCCGGGGCGCAGCGCGTGCTCGGCGTAGTTGAGCGTGCCACCCTCGAACCACTTCGCCGCCGGCATGGCGCCGGACAGCACCGTGTGCGGCTGGTCGTGCCAGCGCACACCGAAGAATTCCGCGACCGCGGCCCAGAACTCCGGGATGTGCGCCACGGAGTAACGCCACAGCTCGGCGTAGTCGGCGAGATCGGTGTCACGGTTGGCGCGCAACCAGTCGCGGAAGGCCTCGATCCTGGTGTCGGCGACCTGTTCGGGCGCGGGCCGCCAGAGCACTTCGGGCACATCGGGATTCGGCGTCACGCACAGAAATTAACTGTGACCGACACCACCGGCAAGCGCTCAGCGCAAGTGCGCGTCGAACCAGTCGAGCGTGCGCTGCCAGGCTTCCTGCGCGGCCTCCGGATCGGCGTCGAAGCGGTGGTTCGCGCCCGGGTAGTGGACGACGTTGGTGGCCACCTTCGCGGTTGCCGCGGCCTCCCGCAGCTGCTCCACCTCGGCCTCGCCGACGGCGTCCCCGGCGTCGCCGAACATGCCCAGCCACGGGCTGGTCACCCGGCCTGCGATCGCGACCAGCCGGGGCAGCTCGGCGACCGCCTGCCCGCCGACGCTGACCGCCGCGCCGAGCTTGCGGTGCGACGCGACCAGCAACGCCGCCGTGCCACCGAGATCGAAGCCGACGACCCCGCGCAGGTCCGCGTCGACACCGTGGTCGAGGAGCCATTCGAGGGTGAGGTCGGTGGCGTCGAGCAGGTCCTGCCGGGTCAGCCCCTCGTCGCCGGCGAGGTGCGGGGTGACGGTCAGCCAGCCCTCCCCGGCCAGGCTCTTGACCAGCAGTAACACCCCGTCGGTGACGCCGTGCCCCTCGTGCAGCACGATCAGGCCACCGCGGAGGGCACCTTCCGGCTCCGCGAAGGTCAGGCGCACACTGTGGCCGTCGGTACGCTGGTGATCCACGGTGGTCGTCGATGTCATCGCCTCATGCAATCACCTCCGGGTGAACATCGGGAACCTTTGCGGATCGGCCGAGGCGAGATACGGTGACCGCGCTGCCCCAGCTAGCCCCAGGAGACCGACGATGCCGTCTCTCAGCCCGCGTTCCGACCTAGAATCGTTGCCGAAGTACGTCCCCGGCCGGACGATCGAAGGTGCGATCAAGCTCGCGAGCAACGAGGTGCCCGGCGGGCCGCTGCCCAGCGTGCAGCAGGCCGTGACCGCCGCGCTGACCACGGTGAATCGCTACCCGGACAACGGTGCGCAGGCGTTGCGTGAGCGGCTTTCGCAGGAGCTGGACGTGCCGCAGGAGCGGCTCGCGATCGGCTGCGGTTCGGTGTCGCTGTGCCAGCAGATGATCCAGGCGGTCTGCGGGCCGGGCGACGAAGCGCTGTTCGCCTGGCGCTCGTTCGAGGCCTATCCGATCGTGGCCCAGGTGGCGCACGCGGTGGGCGTGAAGGTCCCGCTCACCCCGGCGCACGGTCTCGACCTCGACGCGATGCTGGCCGCCATCACCGAGCGGACCAAGCTGGTCTTCGTCTGCAATCCGAACAACCCCACCGGCACCGCGCTGCACGCCGAGGAGATCGAGCGTTTCCTCGACGCCGTGCCGCCGCATGTCCTGGTGGTGCTTGACGAGGCGTACAAGGAATTCGTCACCGATTCCGAGGTGCCCGACGGCGTGGAGTTCACGCGCACCCGGGACAACGTCGCGGTGCTGCGCACGTTCTCGAAGGCGTACGGGCTGGCCGGGCTGCGGGTCGGCTACGCGGTGGCCCCGGAGCCGATCGCGCAGGCGCTGCAGCAGGTGTACGTGGCGTTCTCGGTGAACTCACTCGCGCAGATCGCTGCCATCGCCTCGCTGGACGCGGCGGACGAGCTGCTCGCGCGCTGCCGGGACATCATCGCCGAGCGCGAACGAGTGCGGGACGCGTTGCTGGAGATGGGTTACGAGATCCCGCCGTCCCAGGCGAACTTCGTGTGGTTCCCGCTCGGCGAGCGCACCGTCGCCTTCGCCGAGCACATGCTGGACCACAAGCTGATCGTGCGCCCGTTCGCCGGCGACGGGGCCCGGGTGACCATCGGCACGCCGGAGGAGAACGATCAGCTCCTGGCCGCGGCGCGGGAGTTCGCGGCTATTTGAGCACCAGCTGCACCACCGCGGCCAGCCCGATCACCACGATCACGCCACGCAGCACGGCGGGCGGCAGTTTCCGGCCGATCTTCGCGCCGAGCTGCCCGCCGATCGTGGATCCGAGCGCGAGCAGGCCGATCACCGGCCAGCTGACCGGGGCGACGCACGCGTAGATCACGCCGGCCACCACGTTGATCACCGCGGAGAGCGCGTTCTTCACGCCGTTGAGCCGCTGCAGGGGTTCCGAGAGCAGCATGCCCATCACGGCCATCATCATCACGCCCTGCGCCGCGGTGAAGTAGCCACCGTAGATGCCGATCACGAAGAGCAGCCCGAACAGCAGCGGCCCGGGTTTGTGCTCCCTGCCGTTGGCGGCCCGGCGGCCCTGGACCCATTTGGCGACCTTGGGCTGCACGATCACCAGCACCACGGCGAGCCCGACGAGCACCGGGACGATCGCCTCGAAGGCGTTGCGCGGCAGGGTGAGCAGCAGCACCGTGCCGCCGATCGCGCCGAAGAACGAGGCGATCGCGAACCGCACCACCTGCGGCCAGTACCCGGCGAGTTCGGCCCGGTAGCCGTAGGCCCCGCTGATGGTGCCCGGCGCGAGCCCGACCGCGTTGGACGTGGTCGCCGTGAACGGCGGATACCCCAGCGCGACGAGCACCGGGAAGGTCACCAGCGTGCCGGACCCGACCACCGCGTTGATGGTGCCCGCCCACACCCCGGCGACGACGATGATCAGGGCGTGCCACCAGCTCATGGATGGGACCCTAGGCACCCGTCGGGATCCCGGCGACGTGATGTGGGCGGACCGACACTCCGCCCCGGGATCGCGCGAATATCCGGCCCGGCAAGCGCGGCCGGCGCGGAGTCTGTGAAGGGAACCTTCACAGACGCTGGGGCCAGGGTCCCGGCAAAGTTGGTCGCGGACCCGTGATCAGCAGAGAGAGCCGTGGCTGCCCGACCGGTTTCGGGTCCGTGAGGGTGCCCCTGACGGACTCAGAGTCCGTGAAGGGTCCCTTCACAGCC